>JAGVNC010000008.1 GCA_020053475.1 Candidatus Omnitrophota bacterium
CTGTTTCCACATTTCGAGCTTCGCTCGACGCCCTTTGGGCGAAAAGCCATTCATCCACGGGCAAGCCCGTGGTATTCTGCCCTTCGGGGTTAATAAATTCCTGCCTATCGGCAGGCAGGCAAAACTCAAAATCCAATCTTTTATATCTTGAATCTTGGATTTAAAGTTTATTTAGGGTTTAGTGTTTTGAGTTTCTAATGATGAAAAATTCCCTTATTGCCCAAATCGTCGTTGGACTTCCCATTGAGGGGCCGTTTGATTATGCCATTCCCGCATCCCTGCGCCCGACGATTGCCATCGGCCAGAGGGTGTCGGTCATTTTTAACCACCGGAAAAAAGTTGGTTACGTCGTTGGATTCAAGAACAAGAGTGCTTTTCGTAAGCTCAGTTCGGTCTTGGGCGTTTTAGACAAACAGCCGGCGCTTACGCCCCAAGCGTTGACGCTGACAAAAATGGTCAGTGAATGCTGCGGTTCGTCCTGGGGGGAAGCGATTGAAACGTATTTGCCTAAACAACTGCGTAATAATAAGCCGTTGGAGGATCCTAATCCTCTTCCCGCGGTTACTCTTGCCGACAGAAGACCTGACGTGACGCTGATCCACGACGTGAGCCGCACGCAGAGCTGGCCGCTGATGATGGACGCGATCAGCCAAACGCTGGCCCAGAAACGCAGTGTCATTTTTCTTGTCCCGGGGGCTCATTTCATTAAAGACGTCCAAGCTCAATGCGCTAAATATCCGGAGAAAATTACGTCGTTGTTTTTGGTTTACGATAAAAAGCCTAAGCCGCAACAAGAAACTGACCAATGGCTGAAGCTGCGTCATTCCCCGCCGGTCGTGATTGTGGGTACTCGCTCGGCGGTGTTTGCACCGTTGCCTTCGTTGGGATTGATCGTCGTTTACGAAGAAGAAAATTCGTCTTACAAACAGGAACAAGTGCCGCATTACCACGCTCGCGATGTCGCGTTGATGCGTTCGCAGATCGAAGGGGCGGACGTACTTGTGGTGAGTGCCGTTCCTTCGGCTGAAACGTGGTTTTTAGCTCAGCGCAAGAAATGGAAAAGGATAGGATTCCCCGTTGACCCTTCGTCAGCGGTCACGGTCGTCGACATGCGACAGTACAATCCGCGCCGCCATTCGATTTTGTCGTTTCCGTTGCAGACGGCGCTCCAGAAAACATTGGAACAAAATGGCAAGGTGATTTTGTATTTCAACCGCAAGGGGTTTAGCCGTATCACGCGTTGCAATCAATGCGGGTTTACAGTAAGCTGCCCGCGTTGCGATATCCCGCTCAAATATATTTTTACGAAAAAAAAGATGGTTTGTTCGAGCTGCGGGCACGAAACTGACCTGCCGAAAATCTGTCCGTCATGCAAAGGCGCTTATCTGCGTTCGATGGGGACAGGCATCGAAAAGTTGGAGAGTGAGGTGGCACGGCTTTTTCCGCAAGCGCGTACCGGCCGCTACGAAAGAGAATCAACAACAGCGCCATCGCAGGCGAACGTGTTGATTGCGACCCAAGCGTTATTGCGGCTCGAAGACAATTGGCCGGCGGATTTGGTTGCTGTCATGAATTTTGACAATGAGCTTAATCATGCCGATTTTCGTAGCGCCAACCGAGCGTTGTCATTACTTGTCCACTTTCGGCTCTGGGCGCGTCAAAAACTAATGATCCAAACCACAATGCCGGACAACGATTGCGTCAAAACGGCCAAGACGCTGAATTTTGCCGCTTTTTACAAGAGAGAATTAAAGGCGCGCAAAGAAGTCGGCTTGCCTCCACACACGCATTTGGTCGCGTTGACATTGCGCGGCCCCGACGAGCAAGTATTAAACGAGCAAAGCCAGCAGCTTTACGAATTATTAAAGAAGGACGCCCCTTCGGGGGTCGATATCTCCGAACCGTTTAGCGAAGGCGCGCCAAAGTTGCGCGACAAGTACCGATTGATTATAATACTCAAGGGCAAGAAGACAGCAGGCTTGTTGGCATTGGCCAAGAAAACCATGAAAAAAGTCCGGCGCAAGAAGGGGACCGTGATTGGGCTGGATGGGAATCCTTAATAGCTGCCGACAGTCGCCGGTCGCTAGCAGTCAGTTTTTGCTGGTCACCAGTGACAGGTGACGGGCCACTTACTTATATGACCATAATCTTTTTCGGCAGTGACGATTTCGCGGCAACACACCTGGAGGCGCTGGTTAAGACCAAGCACCGGATTGTGGGATGCGTCACGCCTTTGGACAAACCGCAGGGCCGCGGCATGAAAATGATTTATTCGCCGGTCAAGACGATCGCCGTCGAGAACAACATCCCCGTGTGGCAGCCTGCGGACGCGCGCGACACAACATTCCTCGACCAATTAAAAAAAGCCGGCGCTGATCTGTTTGTCGTGATTGCTTACGGACGGATCCTGCCGTTGAGCGTGCTGGGCCTGGCGAAAAAAATGGCCGTTAATGTCCATGCGTCGTTGTTGCCCAAATACCGCGGGGCGGCCCCCATTAACTGGGCGATCATGAACGGGGATGAGGAAACGGGCCTCACGATCATTAAAATGAACGAGCAAATGGATGCAGGGGACATTCTGGTGCAGGAAAAAATTTCCATTGCTCCATTGGAAACATCTCCTTCTCTCCGCCGGAAAATGATCCGTGTCGGGCCTACACTTTTACGCAACGCCATTCAATCCATTGAAGAAGACCACTATGTCATGACCAAGCAGGACCCTAAAGCTGCCACGCTGGCGCCCAAGCTGACCAAAGAATTGGGAAGGATCGATTGGAACAAGAGCGCCCGACAAATCGAATGTTTGGTGCGAGGGCTGTTGCCTTGGCCCAGCGCGTACACATTTTATCAAGGGAAGATGCTTAAGGTCCTCGAAGCTGAAGTGGGCCCGGCCCTATCCGCGGTCCAGACCCAAAAAATTCATCCTCAACCCGGTGACATTCTAGAAGTTTCCGCCAAAGGTATTTTGGTTGCCACATCCACGTCGTTCACGGCCGCCTATCACGGGAGCCTTCTCATCAAACAAGTCCACCTTGAATCAGCCAAACTGATGACCGCCGGCGAATTTATCCGCGGCCACGCGATCAAACCCGGCGAAAAGTTGGGGTAAGGCTCAATGGTTTTTTTCATGGAACTTCTTGAAAACATTTAAAGCGCGTGTCATAATCCCATGTGATGAGTTTTCCGATCGCGTTGATGTGGCGGAAAATTCCCTTGATTTTTCTAACTTTCCCAGCTTGCGGGACAAAAGCATCCTTTGGGGCACAGACGTTCCTCAGGACTACCTCAGTCCCTGACCATAGATGATGTTAACCGTTTTTTAGTATTTAGGTTGACGTTTTGCTCTGAACCAATGGAGCAAAAAATTAAGGAGGTTAGAAAATGTATTATTGGAATGAAATATTGTTGGTTCCCGCAAAAACAATTCTTGCCCAGGTCAGTCAATTTATCGTTAGTGTCCTCCTCGTTCTTCTTCTTCTAATCGTCGGCTGGGCCATCTCCACATTTATCATCAAGGCGGGGGTTACGCGGCTGTTAAAGATTTTGAAATTAGATGAACTCGCCGATCGGATTGAGTTAACCGGCATCTTGAGCAAGGGCGGGGTTAAGTACTCCCTCTCCGAGCTCGTGGGAGAAACCGCGTATTGGTTATCCATTCTGATCACGTTTGTCGTTGCCTTGAACGCCGCGGGGCTGACGATTGCCGCCGATCTTTTACAGAGGATCGGGCTTTTTGTCCCCAACGTGATCGCCGCCATCTTCATCCTGATTGCCGGGATGTTTTTGGCCGTCGTCATGAGGAATATCGTGATCACCTCCGCCAGTAACGCTGGTTTTTCTCAAGTCAACCTTTTCGGGAAAATCACCGAAATTGTGATCGGCGTATTTGCTGTTGCGATGGCTTTAGAGCAGCTGCAAATCGGGGCCATGATTATTCAAATGACGGTCACCATTATCTTGGGATCCCTTGGGTTAGGCTTCGCGTTAGCCTTTGGGTTGGGGTGCAAGGATATTGTGGGGAAATCCGTTGAGAAGATTCTTCAAGAGCTGAAGAAGTGAGTTTTAAATGAGTTCTGGGGACATATGTCCCCAGAACTCACTTAAGAATGTTTATGCCAGAACCCCGTGATTTTGGTCCCCAGCCGTTGGCCCCAGTGATGGCACGTTTAGGAATCACAAACCACGATCTCGTCGCAGCATCCAGCGATCAGTTGACATACAAGATGATTGCGAAAGGATGCAAAGGCCGGAAGCTCACGCCCAACGTGCAGAATAAAATCCTTGCGGCGTTGCGCGCCTTGCGCCCGGAGGCGAACGTGGCGCTCAGAGAAATTTTTAATTATCAGAAGTCATCAGTGGCCAAATAAAAAACCCTCTAAGAATTCTTAGAGGGTTTTTTATTGAATATCGAGAAGCTATCTTCTTCTTCTTTTCGCTGTTTTTCTTTTCGCTGTTCTTTTCTTGGCTTTCTTTCTTTTCGCTGGCATATTTATTCCTCCTTTATCAAGAGTCATTTACTGCCATTTCTTTATTTATCTTAACACACCCCTATCGATATCCTTAAGTTATTTCAGATATAATTGAAGGCATTTTTCAATAACCTGTTATAATAAATTTAAATGAATAAAAAGATAGTAACCTCCCGAAAGGGACGGAAGTGCAAGCAGTTTCGCTGCAAACAGATCTTAAGCATTTATAATCATGAGACCCGCTGCCACATCCATTCCCACAACGTATCCCCCGGAACAAAGAAACAAGACGCAAAGAAACGTGATTGAAGGCGGCACCCATGATTAACCTCATCGACGGCGGCATCCAGCATTCGAATATTTTTTTGCACATGCCCTTGTTTGATTCCATCACGTACAAGGGCTGCGTTGACGGTAAAGTCCGCAAATATTGCGCCATTCGCGAAGATCAACAATGCCAATTTCTTGTCCTCAATGTGATTCGTAAAGAGGAAGATATCATCTGGGACGCGGTGGAAGATCTGATTGGGCGCAGCGTGATCCAAGTGGCAAGCGGCGTGCACGGCGTGTATGTGTTTGATTTGCTCACAATTGACATTCACAAGGAAGTCAAAACATTCAATCCTAATGAATTAACAGTGGTTCTAAGCAACCACGCGCGCAAGACAGCGCCCGGAACTGTTCGGCTGATCAAATATTCAAGTGTGTATGGGTTATTGCAGAAGATGCTCGATGAAAGCTGGGGCAAAATTACGCTCAAGACAGCAGTGGAGGTGTTTAATGATAAACCATGTTTTTTTGATTTGCTCGTGAAGCGCTTGATTAAGAATTTTGAGTTTTCGCACGACCCGGGGATTCTTTTGCTTAACGATTTAAGCCAAGACCCGATTTTTAATCCTGCGGACGAACAGCAGCAGTCCCGGTTAAAGGCGCTCATGAAAGCGCAGATCCCAACCACCGTCGAGTTTCCCCCGGAAGTCTACATCCAGGATAAAAACGGGCTGCGGGAGCTGCTTTCGGAATCAGAGATTAAAAGAAATTCATAAAAGAGAAGAAATGTTTAACAAAAGAGCCCGGTGTTTAGCCGGGCTTTTTGATGTGAGCATGTTATGATCTTTACAGATTACGGTTGTGGCACGCTGATAATATTCGGTTGATTCAACTTATCGATCCAATGCTGGATGATGTCTGGATGAGCGTTTTGGATTTGAAAATCTCCCCACTCAGGCTCTGCGCCAACTTCCGCGTAATTCACACTAGAGTAGCAAAAGGCCTTGCCTTTGTTTTCCATTATGTCGAAATAAGGAACAAACCATTTGTCCCAAGTCTCAGGATCTTGCATATCCAGATCGTACGGCGGCTCAAGATTCGCATTGGGGCCGCTTTCCGCAGTGAGGAAAGGCCTCTTAGCAGAAAGTCCACTCGGCAGCACTACGCTTTTTTCTTCTGAGAATTTTTTAATAAAATAATTTGTTTTAGATTTCCCGTAAGGCTGGATAATGCTTGCAAATAGGTCAGCCCCGACCCAGTCCGCGTAGGCATCTCCCGGATACAACTTTTCCCACGAGACCAGATCCCCTACGGCGATGAGGACCCAAGCGACAACAATATTCTCCGGAGCTTTTGATTTGAGCGTGTCCACAACTGTTCTAAAGGCATCGGCAAAATAATCCGGATTATAATTATACATCGGCGCGTTCGCTTCTTTGCCGGGAATAATAAAGATAACACCATCCGGGTTATTGGGATCGACACCCTTGTGTTCCAGATGATATTGGTGAAACATGTCTCCAAAGGCTTCGAGGACATCTTTTTTGTCGCCGTTAATGATTTCTAGGTCATGGGGAATGCCTAGCCCCATGGGGTCCGGCTCTGTCCAATAAATAGATATGACGGGGATCCCTTTCGTGTGATCCAAATCATATTTCATTAACGCGACTGAGTCCGCAATATTCGATGAGTGGGAATTATAAAGAGATAAGTCTACACTAAACATGATCGGGACTTTGTTTGGGAAGTAATTCGTATAATCTGTGTAATATTTTTCCGTTGAAGTATAGATGCACTGAAGGGTGCCGTCAAAATTCCCTGTTTTAAGGTTCTCATAAGTGTAGGGGTTATAGGCCAGGAAATTCACAGACATAATATTTGATTTGGCTTTGGTGACTTTATTGTGGACCAAGAAGCTGGCGGTAAACGCGGGAAGGTCTTTTCCGTTAAAGTGAACAACAAGAGTTTCCGGGCTAAGATAATCAAAGATGGTGTATTTAATGATCAAAACATTCCCGTTTTCAGGATTTGTGACAGCGATATAAACTTCAGGATTATAAAAGTTGGTTCCTTGAACAGTGATTTGATTGCAGCTTTTGGATAAATCACATGTTGACGGGGTCATGCTTGTAATCTGAGGTTTGTCTGCGGAGCTTTCCTGAGAATCGTTGTTGAAAAGTTGTGAAGCTTCAGTGCTCTCTAATATAATCCCTCCATCAACGAACGGATCTTTGGTTTCTCTGGGTCTTGGATCAGGTGGTAGTTGCAGTCGAGTTGCGGAGGGATGATTTCTTTTCCCCCATCGAAGAAGACGTTGTCCATCGTCATTTTGGTCGGCAAAAGCGGGAAGTAGATTGACAAATAAAAGAAAAAATAGTGCAATGGCTGTGTTACGGTAAATAGTGGTTTTCATTTCATTTCTCCCCTTTAAATTCCATTTTTTATGAAATGTATTATAATAATAACGTCGCGCACAACTGTTAAAATATAACATTTTATTTTATCAATAACCAATTTTTTAGCTGATTTTTTAGAAGCTAAATTTTTGTAAATTGTTGGAATATAATGATTTATGAAATAGTTATTGATGGATTATAAATCTTCAATGGATTAACTAGGAATTCTATCTTTGCCCTATCACAATCGTAAATATACGTTCCGTTTTAAAGAAAAAAAGGTCATTTTTAACAAGCTTGCACATGAGTCGGAGTTTCATCCGTTCGCCAAAGCGTTGGTGTATGCGCTCTATCATAAGGAATATCCGACGCTGCGCGTCGAAGCCAAGATCAATGACCGCTTCCAGCCGGATTTAAATGCCGTTGGATTTGATGGGACAATGCTTTTTTGGGCGGAAGTCGGTCCTGTTTCTCTTACAAAAATAGAAAAGCTGTTTAAGAAGTATCGCAAGGCCCATTTTGTGTTTATTCGGGAAGAAAAAGAAAGCGGTATTTTTCAGAAACAACTAGACAAGATGGCCAAAGACATGCATCGTCTCCCTTGGGTAGATATTGTCGTGTACCCAGTGCATTTTCACGAGTGGAACGTCAGCGACGAAGGCGATGTATTTATCCGTAAAGAGGACGTCACCATCATTCCCTGGCATGAGCCGGAGGGAAGGATGAAGTACTATTAATAAATATTGACAACCCACACGAGTGTGTGGTAGTATCTTTTTGTAAATAATTCCCCATTCTTTAGTGAGTTTTGTATAATCAAATAACAAGATATTTTAATGCCAATGAAAGGAGAAAAAACATGAGCTTAAACAGTGTAAACATTATGGGGAATTTGACGCGTGATCCGGAATTAAAGTACACGCCTTCGGGCAAGGCGGTCTGCAGTATGTCGCTCGCCAACAATCGCGTGTTTACAAGCAAGGGCGAGAAGGTGACGGAAGTATCGTATTTTGATGTCGAGGTGTGGGGACCGGTCGGGGAAAATTGCGTAAAATATTTAACTAAAGGCAGCGGCATTATCGTCGAAGGGCGCTTGAAGCAGGACCGCTGGGAGAAAGACGGCAAAACCCAAAGCCGCGTGCGGATTACGGCAACCAATATTCATTTCCTCCCTAAGAAAACGAATAATGGCAGCAGTGGTGCAGGCACCCAACAATCTCATGCGGAAGTCGGAGCCGAAGTTGCCGAACCTACGGCCCAATCCACCGCGTGGGATGAATAATCACACGCTCTGCCCGGCGACGAAGCCCGACGCCCAGGCCCACTGGAAATTGTAGCCTCCCAAGTGCCCGGTAACGTCGACCACTTCCCCGATAAAATAAAGCCCGGTGATTTTATTGGTTTCCATCGTTTTTGAGGAAAGTTCTGTTGTATCTACTCCCCCCACAGTGACTTCAGCTTTTGCATAACCTTCCGTTCCCGCAGGGGTTACTATCCATCCGTGAAGCCAATCACTGATTTTTTCCATTTTATGAAACGAGATTTCGTTGAGAGGTTGGTCCGCGAAAAAATGCTGGCATAGTTTTTCCGCTAATCGCGCCGGCAAATAGTCGGCGAGCGTGTTTTTTAACGTCGTTTTGCTTTTGTGCTGCGTTTTCAATTCCGCGAGAATATCGACATCAGCGAGGAGGTCGATGGTAATTGTTTCGCCTTCCCGCCAATAAGAAGAAATCTGCAGGATCGCCGGTCCGCTTAAGCCCTTGTGCGTAAAAAGAATATTTTCGTCGAACAAAATTTTGTTGAGAGAAACGCGCGCGTTGACGGACAATCCTGACAGATCCTGAAAAATGGCCAGCTCATTTTTTCTCCATAGCAAAGGCACAAGGCCCGGCCGACACGGGTTAACCTTGATGGCAAATTGCTTCGCCAAGCGATACCCTAAATCGGTCGCCCCCAGAGGAGGAATGGACAATCCGCCCGTTGCCACGACAAGGGATTCGCAGCTAAAATCACCGTGATTTGTTTTTAGATGGAAATGAGCTGCGTTTTTGGTAACGGTCTTTATTGAGGTTGACGTGAGGATTTGTGCGTTAACGGCCGCGCATTCCTTTTTCAGAAGATCAATGATTTCTTGCGCGTTTATGTCGCAGAAGAGTTGTCCCAGTTTTTTTTCGTGGAAAGAGATCCCGTGTTTTTTGACAAGACGGCAAAAATCATCGGGCGTAAAGCGTGCCAGCGCTGATTTGGCGAAATGCGGATTGGTGCTCAAAAATTGTCCGGGAGCAGTGTGAATATTGGTGAAATTACAGCACCCGCCACCGGAAATCCGGATTTTTTTGCCGGCCGTGTCGTTGTGTTCGAGGACGACAACACAGCGGCCGCGTTTGCCTGCTTCGATCGCACACATCAAGCCGGCAGCGCCAGCACCTAAAATCATCACATCGTTGTGTTGGGGTTTTAGCATAAACAGTGCCTATTATAATCGAGAAATTGTCAAAGGCAAACAACACAATTCGTCGTGTCACAATTCGTCGATTCGCTATATTCTTCCTTATATGGTATATTTATGACGATGAAAAGAATAGCCCTGAATAAATCACTTAGGTGTTGGTGTTTTGTGGGGATGCTTTTTGCCGGGGTTTATTTTTGTGACTCCGGATCGGCTCAAATCACAACCGTTAGCCCCCGTCTTAAAACGTTGCCCCAAGATAAACTCAAGAATTTTTTGTTGTCGACAAAAGAATTAAATTTTGGCCATGATCTCGAAGAGGCAACTGTTTATCTAACCAATATTTCTTCTAAGGATTTGTCTTGGAGCGCGGCACCTGCGCAATCATGGGCCAGCGTTGCCCCGGCCAGCGCAACGATCTTAGATCCTCAAACATTATCTGCGGATGCTTCTTATCGCCATGTTACCATGTGGCCGCAATCCTTACAATTAGCGAATCTTTGGTATGTCATTAATCCTGAGAGTGTGGGCATCGATTTAGAAGGCAATATTTATGTTGTTGATTCCGGGAGCTCTCCGATCCAGAAATTTAATCAATATGAAGAATTCCTTTACGAGATGAATCCCAGTAACAACCCCCAATCTCCGCTGTACCCACGTCACATAGCGTTTGATTCCAATAACAATTTTTATGTCGTTGATTCCGCTCAATCGGTTGTTCAATTTGACAAGAATGGGAATTATATTCAATCGTTGATTTTTCCGACCAACTTTCCTTTGCCCATTGCGCCTTATGATATCGCCATTAGTGCAGCCAATGAAATTTATATTACAGACGTCAATAACTTTAAGATCCATAAATTTGATCAAAACGGGAATTACCTTTTAAGCTGGGGGAGCAAGGGCCTCGGCGACGGGCAATTTGACAGCCAGAGCTTCAAAGTAGGGATTGTTGTCGATCGTCTCGACGGGAATGTGTATGTCGCGGATAATCATTACGAACGGATTCAGCGCTTTGATCCGCAGGGCAATTTTGTGGACAGTTTTTGTGCCGGCGAACTAGTCGCCGATTGCAAACAATTGATTAGTGAATCTCACTTCCAAGAGGGATTTGCTATTGATCAGCACGTCCTTTATGTGGTGCATGAAGACATGGGGTTTATCCGAAAATTTAAGACAGATGGGACGCCTGTCGCTTTCCTTAATCCGACGCAATGGTTCACAGATTTGGGATGGTATAGCCAGGGCGATTTATCCATTACTCCCAGCGGCGATATTTATATGGCAGGCAATGACCGTACGATTGCTAAATTCAACAAGGATGGGGATTTGTTGGCTTTCTTTAAGAGTCATGTTAAAGAACAGCCCGGCGCTTTTTATTGGCCCGTTGGGGTTGCTGTCGATCAAGAGGGAGACCTTTACATTCGCGATGAAAATGAAAAGATCCAAAAATTCGATGCAACGGGCAAACTGAAACAATCTTGGGACATCGCCGGTATTTATCCATTGATTAATCCGTTAGACTCGATGTCCATGTCAGTGGATGTGCAAAAAAATATGTACATTGCTCAGCAAAATTTTCTGTTGAAGCTGGGATCGCAGGGAGAAGTCAAGAATATCTGGACATTTAGTCAGTATACTGCGCTGGGCGTGATGGCCATGGACTATCCGCATGATCAAATCTTTATGTTAGCTGAAGGGGCAGCACCAACATTCGCTCAAAAATTGGTCAAATTAGACATTCAGGGCAATGTCCTGTGGGAAGTCAATCTAAATTTCATTCCGAATCCTTATACCATTACCGATATAGCGGTTGATCAGGGCAAGAATACTCTTTATCTATCAAGTCGAACAGACGGTGTTTATCAATTTAATTTTAACGGTGTATTGCTGAGCCATTTCAATTATGCTCCAGCCTTAAAACCGTCTTGGTTCGGGGGAAGCACAAGCCTTACCGTTGATCAGGATGGGTATATCTATGTTCTCTTTTATGATTCTGCCGAGGTGCATAAATATGATGCTAATGGTAATTTTTTGACCAGTTGGGGACAGGGAGGGACAAAAGCCGGCGAACTTTTATTGAGAGGCAGTAACTGGATCCGCTCCTGTGGAAATCATATTTGTGTCATCGAACACGGCTCCAATCGTGTTCAAGTTTTTTCGCAGGCTTCCTTCCCCGTCACTATTTCTGTTGATAAAACGTCCCTCCCCCTTGGACAAAGCTTATCGGAGGTCATTTTTACCAAGATGGGCCCCCTGGCGGGACTCCCTGTCAAACTTAAAGTGACTGTCGAAAAATAATTCGATTAAAAAGAATAAACCTCAACTGATTTTTCCCCTCTTAAGGCTTGCAACTTCCCAATGCATGGATTAATATAGTTCACGGTTTTAAAGAAGTTCGTAGTTGAGAGTTCGTAGTCATTTTTTATTTTTTACTCCGAACTCCCAACTGTGAACTCCCAACGATTATGCCAGAATTACGCAAAGACCCTGTGGTGGGCCGCTGGGTGATTATCGCCACCGAACGCGCCCGCCGCCCAGGAAATTTCGTCGACCAAACTACCGATGGACACGATTCCAACGGGGACCGATGCCGATTTTGCCATCATGAAGGGCTGGTCGTGTCCATGGTTTCGCGCCCGCATCACGCTAGAACCGAAGGCCAGCCGTGGGACGTGGCGGTCATTCCTTTCCAAACGTCTTTTTTGCAGACTAATATTGAATTTAAACGCACCAAACACGGGCTTTACGATGTCATGAGCGGCTTTGGGGTGCATGAAGTCGTGATCGAGACCCCCGATCATGTGGCGAACATGGCGGATTTGGACCAAGCCCAAATCCAAGTTGTTATCGAAACATACGCCCAGCGCATCCACGCGTTGGAAAAAAATTCCTATTTTCAGTTTGTGATGGTGTTCAAAAATTACGGGGAGATCGCCGGCAGCCGCAACATCGGCCATGCTCGTTCACATATTGTGGCAACACCCGTCAATCCTCTGCATATGAAACAAAAGTTACGCGGCACGCGTGATTATTATGCAGCGCACAAGGCGTGCATTTATTGCGATCTCATTCAAGAAGAATTGCGCCAGAAAAGCCGTATCATTTTGGAAACGCCGCATTTTTTGGCCGTGGCCCCGTTTGCCGCGCGGTTTTTATTCGAAATCTGGATCTTACCGAAAAAACATTCCTGCGATTTCACGACCGGAATTGTGGGCTGTGAAGAAGACTTGGCCTACGTGTTAAAAACATTATTAGTGAAATTTAAAGAAGGGCTGGACGATCCGGCGTACAATTTTTATCTGCAAACAGCGCCATTCCGCCGGCCGGACCCGGATTACAAGCGCTGGGAAAACCTGGACAAGGATTTTCACTGGCACATCGAACTGATGCCGCGTTTGACGCAGATTGCCGGATTTGAAAAAGGCACGGGATTTTACATTTCGGATGTCCCGCCCGAATCGATGGCGGAGTATTTAAGGGAAATAGAATTTAAGTGATCAGAGGAAACCATGGCTGAATTCCGTAAAGATCCGATTGTTGGCCAGTGGGTGATTGTCCACACGGATAATTCGTGGGGACCGGACCGCTACGCGGTCGAGGACCATACTCCTCGCGATCGGGCGACATGCCAATTTTGTCCCGGCCGTGAGCACATGACCCCGCCCGAATTGGATGCTGTGCGCTCCAACGGCGAGCACAGCGGGTGGAAATTGCGCGTTGTCCCCAATAAGTTCCCGGCATTAAAAATCGAAGGAACTATCGACGCGCGCAAGTCCGGGCTATTTGATTATTCCAACGGTGTGGGGGCCCACGAAGTCGTGATTGAGACACCCGACCACAACAAACAATTGGCGGATTTAAGCCTCGATGAAATCAAATGGGTGATCGATAAATATCAAAGCCGGTTGGTCGATTTGACCGGTGACAAACGGTTTAAATACATTATTATTTTTAAGAATTACGGCGATTCAGCCGGCGCTACCATCGAGCACAGTCATACCCAAATCATCGCTCTACCCATGATTCCTAAGTATGTTGTTGAAGAGCTGGAAGGCACGCGACGGTATTTTGAACAAAATCAACGCTGTGTGTTTTGCGATATGCTTGCCCAGGAATCCAAGGATGAGGATCGCATCGTCATCCAAAATGACGAATTTGTGGCCTTTTGTCCGTTTGTCCAGCGGTATCCTTTTGAGACATGGATCCTGCCGAAAAATCACAGCTCGGAATTCGCTTCGTTATCCGATTCTGGAAAGATAAATTTGGCCGCAACCTTGAAGAATCTGCTACTCAAGATGCGTAAATGCCTGCATGACCCGGCGTATAATTTTTATCTCCATGTGGCACCGATCAATTACGAAGGCCAACAAAGTTTTCACTGGCACATTGAATTTGTGCCCAAGCTCACCAATCCTTCCGGATTTGAGTGGGGGACAGGATTTTATACTGTCCGCACAGCCCCGCACGTCGCCGCCCGGTTTTTAAGGGAAGTGAACTAACAACCTCATTCCTGCCGCAATAACTCTTGACAATCTTTAGGGATAGTTATATCTTAGAAGTCTTGCCAAAATTTTTTTATAAAGTTAACACATTATTTTTAGAGAAGGAGAAGAAGTCATGGTGAAAATTGGTATTAATGGTTTTGGAAGAATCGGACGGCTTGTTTTTCGAGCGGCCATCCAAAGAAAAGATGTTCAGATCGTCGGCATTAACGATATTGTTGAGCCTACGTACTTGGCTTATATGCTCAAATATGATTCAACGCACGGTCAATTTAAAGGTGACATTGCCGTTGCAGGGAATACATTGATCGTCAACGGCCAAAAGATCCGGATCACGGCTGAAAAAGATCCGGCCAATCTTAAATGGAAAGATGTCGGTGCCGAATATATCGTCGAATCGACAGGGCTTTTTACGACGCTCGACAAAGCCAAAGGGCATTTAGCGGCAGGGGCAAAGAAAGTCATTATTTCGGCTCCTTCAGCTGACGCTCCGATGTTTGTCATGGGTGTTAACCAAAAAGCGTACAGCCCGGACATGGATATTGTTTCAAACGCGTCGTGTACAACCAACTGTTTGGCGCCTGTGGCCAAAGTCTTGAATGACAAATGGGGGATCGTGGAAGGATTAATGACGACGGTGCATGCCACGACGGCTACACAGAAGACCGTGGACGGCCCTTCGATGAAAGATTGGCGCGGCGGACGCGGGGCAGCTCAAAATATTATCCCATCTTCAACGGGAGCGGCCAAGGCCGTTGGAAAAGTTATCCCATCGTTAAATGGAAAATTAACAGGGATGGCGTTTCGAATCCCGACCCCGGATGTTTCCGTCGTTGATTTGACGTGCAAGCTCGCAAAGCCAGCCAAATGGGACGAAATCAAGAAGGCCATGAAGGCCGCCTCCGAAGGGGAGCTCAAAGGGATCCTCGGCTACACGGAAGATCAGGTTGTATCTACGGATTTCTTAGGTGATGCGCGCACATCCATCTTTGATGCTGACGCAGGAATCGCTCTTAATGATACATTCATAAAAGTCGTTGCCTGGTACGACAATGAGTGGGGTTACAGCAATAAGACAGTGGACTTGATCCAGTACATCGCTTCCAAACAACCGGCGATGGCGAGATAAGTAACAGCAAATTAATTCGATAGAAAACAAAAGGTGCAGCTTGATTCAGGCTGCACCTTTTTTATATATTTAGAGGGGGCGCGATTTTCACCGCCGCCCCCCTTTGGGACCGTGGCTGGTAAAGTTTACGTTGCTGTGACTTATTAATATTTTCCCATTAACTCCTGGACAATCCGCAATGTATACGCCCATGTTGTATCAAACATCTTATCCCCGCCCTTAGCCATAATCTTTTTTTCGATATCGGCATAGTCTGTCGGGCTGGCTCCCACAGTTTTGGCGGCCTGCTCGATAAACATGATATCTCCTGTCAAATCATAGGCATATCCAGGGATCGATAAATAATCTTTCCCCGTCACTTTTGTCCCGTCATCATGGGAATCAGCTGGGTAATCATAAGTGTCTGGGCAATACATCACTGTTTTGGGAATATTTGCGGTGGCAATCTGGCTCCATGGATACTGTTTGGTGACATTCCAAAGAGGAGGATTGAATGTGGGATAATAACCCCTTACAAGGACATCCTTCGCTTGATCCGCCCGTACTTCATCAGCCCCGTCATAAACACTTTTTAAAATACCGGTTAGAGCTATTTTTAACAGATATTCCTCATATTGTTGTGTTCCTTGATGGTTTTCGAGTATTTTACCGGAATTAAATTGACTGCGGAAAAGGCCGGTGCAGTCAATCTGGGCCAAATCAAAAATATCTGTGTACGCATCAAACCAATAGCGTTTTTTATTGCGCCAATTATCGTCAGCGATGGAATATTGAGTGGCCATCGTTAAAGCGACCCAGGCCTCATCTCTATTGAGCAACTCGATTCCTGTCCCAGGATTCGCTGAGGCATTGAGTTTATGCGCCCGCAATGTCTCTGAGGCGATGTTGATGCATGTGTTGTCCCATTTTTTCTTAGGGTGAGTGGTATAGGTTAATTCGATATTCTGCGCTTCCATTTCAAATTCATCTTTCGCTATTGGGTCATTGTTCAAATACACCAGCACCAGAGCGTTTCGTAAATATCTGAACAAATGTTGGTTGTCGATAATTTTAATCGCCTTTAATTCATCATAATAATAAGGCATCATATCGGCTGGGGGTTCTTCATACCAAGGTTCATCGATCTCTTGAAAACCAAACGGATCGCTTTCATCGAGATTGGTCGGCGTTAATGTGAGAATATCATATTCGGCATTCTGATATAATTCAGAAGGATTTTTGGGGCAAGCCATCAGATGTTGTTCTATATCATTTGGATTTCCATATTGATCAACAAAAAATACGCGTTGACGGCTGGCATACATTCGAAGAAGCATTTCATACGTTTTTAATCCTTCTTTAGAGCCGGCGTAAGCGGTTCTTAGCCCCTCGGTAATGTGCATTTCTTCGCCGCTTGTTTTACCGCCGTAATCGATATTGTATGAATGAGCCCATCCTAAAACAGGATGAACAATATCATCGCCTGACGCGATGCCCAATTTCAGGGCATTGTAAATCTCATCGTAATCAGCTTTTAAATCAGCTTGAATTTTATTCTTTGAGTCCGTGGGATTAACACCAACCGTGTCATAATTCGGCAAGGCATGACGTTGCGCGGCGTAGGCGGCCACATTTTTATTCCACCAGGAAAAATATTGATTGCCTTCAGCGTCCTTGGCATCGATGTTAAAGGCCAACCCCTCGCCTCTTAACAAGGCCTCAGCTTCGGCTTCTTTGCCAATGGGATAGATGGCGTATCGGCGGTGGAATTGCGCCTGTCTGTCCATATAGTGGTTTCCACTGGTTAAAGGTTTAACGATATAGAAATTATTCGGTTCTGAGGTTAAATAACCCGTATAGGGATCTTCAACATCGGCTTTAATAGCCCAACCAGCGGGGACATTTTCAATCCTTAAATATTTAAAGAACATTTCATTAAAAACATCATCTTTAGCTGTTGTTTTATCCATTCCGTTAGAAGCATTGACCACTCTCATGTCCAATAAAAGAACATCGGAATCTGTTGACGTTGTGACGTACGCGAAGACTCCTTGTAAATGGCTGTAAGCAGCCATTGTAGGAGATGAAGGTGTCAAGACATCGTATGTTCTTATGGTCCTGCGAATATCCCCGTTGGTATTCCCGCGCATGATTTTGGAATACCCTTTAAAAATATCGAGGGAATATGAATAAGAAGATTCAAAATCTTCAGCTTTGATAACAAGGGAGCCCTCTTTGAGAATGTCATTTTTTAAATTGCTGGGAAGATTAGGGGTATTTTTAAGAAATCCGAGGACAGAGGTGTCCGTCAAATCGCCAAGAGGTGTATAATTCGTCATGACGACGTTGTATTTTAATTTGGCAGCTAGTTCCGATGGATCGCGATGCACCCGCGCGCTGATTTCAACAACCGAAGCTCCATCGGTACTGTCGGGGAATCGGGTGACGATATCAACCTGGGCCGGGACTACGGTGTCATCATAATCGACAACACCAAAAGGCACGGAACCGTCCAGCGTCGGATACAATCCTTTAGGGAGCGGGATGGCCCCATGCAGGATAAATTCATTGGCGATCGGTCTATCCATTTCCATCACCGCGACAATGTCGCCGGCTTCTAATGGCTCTTGATTAGAATCTTCCGGAGCATAAACAAGCGTCTCAGCGCTTTCTCCTTTGTCATAGCTGTTCTTTGCAACGATGGTAACGATTGCCGTTTGGTTTTTCTCTAAAAGAGGTAATGTGACCGGGACAAGATTTCCTATGAAGGGAGTCGGGAGTGTTAAAGGAGTCATATCTCCTTCCAAATTCATCTGCCCGGATAATTGGCATGGATTGACCGTACAATTATTGATTTGGATATCCATGGTTAACCCATCAATTTCATGAAACTCTGATGGGGCGATGACACTGGGAATCGGAACAGGCGCTTTAAATAAAACAGTTTTTGTATTGGAAGATTTTCCACTAGTGGTGTCATAAATATACAAATTTGCGTCCGTATCATATTCTAAGGAGGGAATCTTGGCGGATAATGTCGTTGAGTTTACATATGTCAACGGTAAATTAAAGGATCCGCTAATGCCGTTGGATGTTATGGTCCCTTTTAGCGCATACCCATGAGTGCTGTCGAAGTTTGTTCCTTCAATCGTCATGGGATATAGTCCGCCAGGCCCCATAGGGATGATATTTAAATCAAAAATTTGTGGGACGCTTGTCAACTCTGGAGTTGGATAAAAAGGCGTGAAGTTGTTTTTTTCGACTCCGGATGTATTAGAATAAGGGTTTGTGACAACAAACACTTTGAGTTCGCCGACGACGTCGATAGTTGATAGATCAAGTAATAGTTGTTGGGGATTGATGAATTCAAAAGGCAATACAACTTCCTGATTATTGACTGTTGTTCCGACGTCCGTTAATCCGTTAGATTTAAAGGCCCCTTGCACGGCGTTAACGGGCATTTTGCTATTTTGGGAATTTAAGTCCCAAGTGCTGGGAATAGAAATATCTAATTTAGTTTCGGCGGGAACGAGGGCTGCATTTTTGGTGTTCGATTCCGTATACTGTTTCACGATTTTAACAGAGAAATAAACAATGTTATCAACGGTGACCGCATCCACCGTCATTTTATCGAATTTGACCTGCATCTTTGTCGGACTGATATAAGTGGACGAAAAATTCAATGGCGCATTTGTTCCATTGGCATATTCTGCCTCAATCACCACCTGGCTTATCGGGTCAAAGCCGATCCCGTCCAAGTCATAAACATATTTCCCATCGGCTCCGACAGGATTAGTATTCATATCCACGATTTCTGGGGCTAAATGGATGGAGGCAGGGGTTTCTTGACCAATAATAGTGATTTCTTCGCTAAAGTTAGACGGCCCAACATCAGGCACATAGACAGCAAGAACCATCTTGATGCTTTCGCTGGAAGCGGATAAAGGAATTTTAATGTGTTCGGGATCGACAAAGACATAGGCCTGATTGTTAAGTGTCAATGGAGTTTTATCCCCGTTGGGATGAATGATATCTCCGGCAATCGTCATATTGTTTGTAAAATTTTTCCCTGTTAACACCAGTTCAGTCACCCCTAAATTAAAATTAAGCGGGTTGGGTTCAACCGCCGTGATTTGCGGGAGAGGAACAATGTATTTAGAAAAAAATACGGGGAAGGGGATAGAAGCAAGTTTGTCATCGGGATTATAAACGATAAATTGGGCTGTAAAATCAACATCCGCTTTCGCCCCTTCGAAATGAACAATGATTGTTTGATCATTAATGATATCAAATGCAGGATATTCAAGAATTTTCTCTTCACTTCCCGATATGTCCGTTACAATGACATAAAGTTTGTTCCCAAGGCTAAAGTTCTCTCCGCTAAGCGTTAATTGCTGGCAAGTAAATAATGCACAAGGATTAGGTGTTGCGGCAGTGATCTTGGGGTTAGCCGCATCCCCGGTCGTCACTTTGCTTTGGTTGCTTGGAGGGAGACTTTTAACGACGGTTCCTTGGCTGAATAGAGCAGAGGGTTGAATAACATCGGATTTAGAAATAATTTTACGGCTTATTTTCCCACTCAGCTGTGTGGAGGAGGAAACATTGTTTCTAGCGAAAGCAAAAGAGGCATTGAGAAGAAGAAAACAACTTACGATGAAATAGATAAGAAAGAAATGTCTCGTTTTTAAAGGTGTAAGCATAGGACCCCTCCAGGAGTTATGCTGACAATAAAAAAACCTATTCGGCCAGCGAATAGGTTTAGAGTCAGAAAACCATCGGCAGCTGGCTACCCTGTATCCGTCAAGAACGGATGAGGGTCCTATAGCTTTGCGCCCTACTCTTACGAGCAGTTTGCCTTTATCAACGGTGAAACAACGAATTGTTTTATGCTTGAAGTATACCATCGCACAAACTCGAAACAAGATGTCAAAGGCCGTTTTGAGAAAACGGTTCCTTTAATCTTGCCCTAAAATATTTTCTAAAAAATTTGTGGATGAAAATAAAGGAGGAAGAAGAAAAGAAGGCAAAGGAATGATCCATCGATGGGGAATTTGAAAAAAATCCCCAAAGTCCATCCCGGGGGCTTTACCATTGAGAACCCAGTGGGTGTTTGGAAATTGTTTATTATGATCTGGCCAAAGGGAGAGACCCCTTGACGTCAACAGCGCCTTAACACAAGGGATATCTGCCTTAAGGGTGATCCATAATAATACAGGAATGGCATAGAAAGCCACACTTGGGTAGCATGTTGTATCAGTATTAAACACTTTATGGGATGCCTCATATTCTTCCTTTATTTTCAACCATAGAATAAAAATTAGCAGCGCCAAAAAACTGTAGACGTGATTTTATCGGTCAGTCTGAATGGTATTAAATAAATGTCTATCGAGTTTTTTATTGCTCACTAATGTGATGCTGAAAGTATAATCTATAATTGACATAATGCAAGGGCTGGGGGGAGGCAAAATTTTATACAATTGTTATCCAGTGGTAAGCCATTAGGATTTAATGAGTTATCGTGAAGAAAAAGAAAGAGGGCCACGGAAAAAATCCGTGGCCCCTTGAGAGGGAATGGACATCTTGTTAGGGGAATAACCCATTAACTTCTTGAACGACACGCAAAAAATATTGTTCATTATTTTCATTTTCGGATTTACTTTGCATTTTAGACATCAAGGATTCATAATTCCCCACAGTGGTCCCATAGGCTTGCGCGGCTTTGTTTAAGTAGTCAATGTCATACGTTACTTTATACCCATTGGCCAGAGCGGTCCCTAAATCACATGTTCCGCACTCTCCGGCGAATGACCCGGAAGGATAATCAAACGTATCAGGGCAATAGGCCACTGTTTGCTCAATGTCCCCTGTGGCAATGATATTATTAGGCTCTTCTTTCACAACATTCCAAATAGGAACAGTGATGATCGTTTGATATAGTTGATTGACCATTTCTTTAATTTGAGATACCCTTACAGGATCTAGGCCGTCAAAGACATTTTCGATTGCGCCTTCGTATGAATTCGTGTCGATCAAGGCTTCGTACTTCTGTGCAGCCCGATGATTGGTGAGTAATTTGCCGGTATTGTAGGTAGATTGCAAAAATCCAGTACACGGAATGTGAGCGGTATTAGACAAATCGGCTAAATTTTCAAACCAATATTTCTTATTGGCTCGCCATTGCTCATCACCAGAAGCATAAGCGGAATTCATGATATTAAGCATATGCCCATGGGCACGGCCATAGCCATCAAGCCCTATCCCAGGATTTGCGTTAGCTTCTCCGATAAAATCAAGCATACTTCCGGAGATAGGAGCGCAAACATATCCTTTTCCGGCTTGCCATTTTTCTCCAGGATAGACCGGGAATGATAATTCGACATTTTGAGCATCGAGCAAAATTCCATCTTTGGCCATCGGATCATTTCTTAACCAAAGGAGGACATACAAACTTCGTACGGCTCGTATTCTGTGTTGATAATCGATAATATCCACTGCATTAATATTGTCGTAATAATAAGGTAATAGATTATTGTCTATCACATATTGTGTTTGATCGATGGATCCTGTCCCAAAACCCCAAATATTTCCGGATTTTGCAACATCCATGGGAACACCGTTTGCCCAGCTAAAAGCAACTTTTTGTTCAGTTTTAGCACTATCATTAGGGCAAGCCTTTAATAGCTGGCTCACATCGACTTGGCTTCCGTCATTGTTAAACAAAGCGATGGCCTGACGGCTGGCATACATGCGTTCGATGAGATTATAGAGTAAAATCCCTTTTCTAGACCCGGCATAAGCCGTGTGAAGCCCATCGGTAATAAATATTTCGTTTCCGCCTGTCATCCCGCCATATTCAACTCCATAAGATTGGGCCCAGCCCATCACACCTTTGGAAACAGGATAATCGCAGACTTGTTGTGGAACTCCATCAACTGTTACTGTCTTTTTTGAACAAGATCCCGTTGTGACCAAATTTAGCAAATAGCTATAATCACCCGCTAATTTTGACTCCACAGCTGCTCTGGCCTTAATAGGATCGGACCCGGCCCCTTTGAAATCCAAACTGGCTAAAGGATCTCTTTGCGGGAAATAGTTTCCGGTAGATTCATTCCACCAAGACCAAAGTTGCTGGCCATTTTGATCTTTGGCATCGATGACAGCACCCCAACCTTCGAGGTCCAATTGGGCCTTGGCTTCGGCGTCTTTTCCCAGATAAGCAAGCGCAATACGGCGATGGAATTGGGATCGAGGAGGCATATAGTTCATACTTCCCGGGACTTCTTTAACAAGTTCGTGATAAACATCGCTTCCGGCCAAAGTCCCACCGGTAGCCGTATAAGGATCGGTAACATCGGATAATCTTACCCATCCCACAGGAATAACTATTTTCAGGGTTTTAAAAAACATATTGTCGATGGCGTCATCTTTCGGGTCGGTTTTATCTAACCCGTTCATCGCATTACTGATGATCAAATCTAGCAAGACGACATTGGAATTAGCCTGAGTGGTGACATACGCATGGACACCCATTAAATGCGACAATGTGCCTGGATAGGCGGATGTCATGACGTCAAATGTCTTTACGGTTCTTTTAACATCTCCATTATCACCGCCGCGCATAATTTTAGAAGAGCCTGTCAAAAGATCCATTGTATAAGGGTTTCCTTTTGCATCTTGGGCCTGCATGGTCAGCTTGCCTGGCTTTAAAAGATCTTTAATATTTGGGAGAAGCCCAGGAAGATTGGTTAAAAAGGCAATAGTCTCTTTATTCGAGACATCGCCCACGGCTGAATGAGGAGCAACAACAACAGAATATTGAAGCCGTGTATTGGGGGCTACAGGATTTTTAATATGAACCCGAGCATTGAGTTCAACAACCGCTGCGCCGTCCGTAGCAAAACTAGGATACTTCGTGACTGTATCCACTTGCGCCGGAACAGCACTTCCATCGGCATCAAGGAATCCAAAAGGAATCAATCCATCAGCGGCGGGGAATACGCCCTTGGGAACAGGCATCGTCGCATTAAGCGTAAATGTTCCATCGGCCGCCGTAACGGTCGGCTTATCAATTTCAATGATAGCGACAACATCACCGGCTTCAAGAGGTTCTTGATCAGGATCTTCCGGAGCATAAACAAGCGTCTCAGCGCTTCCTCCTTTGTCATAACTGTTCTTCGCAACAATGGTAACGGTTGCCGTCTGGTTTTTTCCTAAAAGAGGCAATGTGACCGGGACAAGATTTCCTGTGAAAGGAGCAGGGAGTGCTAAGGGAGTCATATCCCCCCCCAAATTCATCTGCCCGGATAATTGGCATGGATTGACCGTACAGTTATTGATTTGAACATCCATGATCAACCCGTCTTTCTGATAAAATGTTGCCGGAGCATTGACACTCGGTGTGGGGATAACAGCTTTAAATAAAGTTGTCTTCGTGTTTGATGATTTTCCTGTTGTCGTATCCTGAACATACAAGTTTGCATTGATGTCATCCTGGAGTTCAGGGATTTTAGCAATCAATGTTGTCAGGTTGTTGTAGGTTATAGGTAAATTGAAGGAACCTGTGACGCCGTTGGACGTCATCGTTCCTTTGAGCGCATAACTGTGCGAACTTAAGAAGTTAGTTCCTTCGATCACCATCACATATAATCCATCCGATCCGGCTTGAGCGAGGTTAAGATCAAAGACAGCCGGCACGCTGGTGATGGCCGGTGCCGGATAATTGGGCGTAATATTGATCGTCCATATAGACGACAATTTATTCCAGGGAAGGTTTTGAATAAAGAATTTTAAGGTCGTTATGGCTGTTATGTCTAAAGGTAAATCGATCGTTAATTGTGTTGGGCTGAGAATCCCGACTGGATAATCGACGGTTTGATTGTTGGCAGTCATTTTTACTTGAGTTTTACCGTCAAGTTTAAATCCCGTGCCATAAACCGTTAGATTGTTGGGCTGCGTGTTGAGGTCCCAGCTGGTCGGCGTCGAAGAGCTGATCGTCGGTTTATTTTCAAAGGGCAACAACGTGGTATTCATTTCATTCGATGTTTTGGCGTAAGGCTCAAGATTGACGACATGATAAATAAGCGAATAGATATCCGCGGTACTGATCGCATCGACTTGGATCTCCGGGGTTAAAATGTGCAATTCTTTATCGCTAACAAATTGAGAGGTGTAATTAAGTGCCACATTTATCCCGTTAGCGGTCGCTTGAAGGACAACTTGACTATCTGAGTTAAACCCCGTCCCGTTGAGCACTAGATGAAAATCATTCCCTATCTTTGTTGCGACGTTCTGATCCAGGACTTCATCGGCGGAAGTGATCGTCGGTGCCGGTTCAAACCCGATAACATCTAATTGTGCTTCATTGGAAAACTTGTTGTAGGGTTCGTTCTCAACGTGGAATGTATAGGTTTTGCTTTCATTCATTTGAGGGATTTTGATCACAAGAGTGTTCCCATTAATTTCATAAGCTAATTCCATGCCGACAACTTTGCTGCTGGGTTTTAATCCAGCCGTTTCCAGGGAGACAGAATACAGCCCATTGGCATCGGCATCAACCAGGTTCTGATCAAGTGTCGTTTGGCTTGATAAAATTTCAGGAGATGGTTCAAAGGCAACGACGCTTAATTGGGCCTCGTTAGAGATTTTGTTATAGGGCTCGTTTTCAACATGGAATGTGTATGTTTGATTTTCATTGAATAGAGGGACGTTGATCGTAACCGTGTCTCCATTAATGTCATAAGAGAAATCCAATCCAATGATTTTACTTGTCGGTTTTAAACCAGAGGCGTTGACCGAGACAATGTAAAAACCATTTGCATCCGGACTGACAAGATTTTGATCAAGCATCAGTTCAGAAGATAAAAGAACAGGGGCCGGCTCGATCCCAATGACATCAACCACTGTTGAATTTGATTGGCCGGCGACGGGATCATTGAAGACAAAAGAAATTTTGCTGTTTTCTTCGGAAGGCAGGGTGAGCATATCAAGAGGAACATTCACATGCTGAGCGTCGATGTATTGATAGGTTGCGGGGTCAAGGCTCAATGCCGTTTCGCCTCCATCCATGTGAATAATTTTGCCGATCAGCGTCATGTTATTCGTGAAATTATCCCCGGTGATGGTTAGTTGAGAAACTTCTAAATTAAGATCAACGGGGTTAGGCTCCACGACGTTGATGATCGGATCGGGAGGATCATATTTTAAGAAGTTAACCTTAACAGAGTTGGAAGCAAGCTTTAATAATGGATCATGAACAACAAATTCTGCTGAAAAATCAGTGTTGATGTTGCTTCCATCAAAATTAACGACGATTGTTTGATCATTGATCACTTCAAAAAAAGGATAAGAAATGATCTGTTTATGGCCATCTGTAGGATCGGTGACGATGACATAAAGTTTGTCCTCTGCATTAAAATTGTTTCCACTGATCGTTAATTGGTGGCAATCATACAGAGAACAAGGATCGGGGCTGATTGAGGTGATTTGCGGTTTCGGAGCATCGGCCGCTTTAGCATTGTTCTGATTATCTTCAGGGATGGCATTGACAAGCGTTCCTTGAATAAGGGCTAGGTCTGTTTTAGTCCCTTGAATTTTGGTGAAGAATTTACCTTGATATAATTTGGGTGAACTCTCCCCGGCGAAAACTAAGGAATGATTAAACAGGAATAATGACGTCAGAAGAACAACAATAAAAAATCGTTTAGAATAAAAAAAATGAGTCGCGCACATGGCTTCTCCCCCTTGACCATACGTCTGACAAAAGGCCTATTTAAGTTGCAAATAAGTCTGTGTTAGACGACCATTGGTAACTGGCAACCCTTGATCTGTAACGCAGATCGGAGGGCCCTTTAGCTTTGCGTCCCGCTCTTTCGAACGGTTTGCCCTGTATCAATAGTTTCGTGTTTCTTCGCTGATGAAATATCCCAAGGGATACTGTTCAGCCAGGTGGATACGCTAATGTGGGTGGAACGGATCGTTTGGCAGCCTGAAAGAAAGGCTGTTGGATAACTGCAGGAATGTCCGTTACAAAAAAAATAACTCACGCACATAGTTTTTCCCCTTTAACTCTTTGTGCGGTGAGTTCTACAGCAAGTATAACATTGGCAAAATAAAAAGAAAGGCTTGGGGGGTGCTTGAGGGAAAACGCTTCCTGTGAAACACAAAAGGTCCGCCGCGTGTTGCTAATATTCATTGAGAATAGGAATTTATCTTGCTTGATTGACAAGCCTTAGATAGGGTGCTAAAACTTAAAGGAAAGAATATATAAATATTTATAATAATAGAATATTAGATGATTATAAAATCAAAATTTCCCCTAGGGCAGCTTTTAATTGAGCGAAAAATTATTACGCCGGAGCAATTGGACGTGGCGTTAAAACGCCAAAAAGAAACGGGCGAGTTATTAGGGATTGTTTTGTTAGAATTAGGTTTTGTGGATGAAGAAACCGTGTTTTTACCCATTGTGGCGGGGCAGTATGGGGTTGATTATGTCAATTTAAAGGATGCTCAAATCCCTCCCGAAGTCTTGAATCAGCTTCCGGCCCGGTTTGCCAGCCATTATAAAGTCATTCCTGTCGATTATCGAGAAAATACACTCATGATTGCCACCACCCGGCCGTTAGATATTCACTTATTGGATGAACTTTCGTTGGTTGTTAAAGCTAAACTCAATCCAGTGTTGGCTTCGGAAAAAGATATTTTGGAAGCGATCCGTAAATATTATGGGGTGGGTGCTGAAACCATTGAGCAGATGATGGGTTCCGTCAAATCGCTTGATCTCCCGGAAGACGTGGACGACTTAGGCGCGATGGAAACGGAAGCGTCGATCAGCAAATTTTTAAATCAGATATTGCTGGAGGCTTACCGTGATCGGGCGACTGACATTCATATTGAACCCTTTGAAGATAGCCTGCACGTTCGCTACCGCGTTGACGGGATATTGTTCGATGCGAAGGTCCCTAAAAATATTCGGCATTTTAAAGATTCGATTATTTCACGCATTAAGATACTTTCCAATTTAAACATTGCCGAGAAAAGAACGCCGCAAGACGGCCGGTTTAAGGTGCACGTCGGCGAAATTGATCTTGACCTGCGCGTCTCGTTCCTGCCAACCCCGTTTGGGGAAAGTGTGGTGTTAAGAATCCTCAATTCAACGCGGCTTTTTAGTTTTGCCGAATTGGGTTTGGATGACCAAGAGCGAAAGATTCTCGAGCATTTAATCGAGAATCCCCACGGCATTATTTTTTTGACCGGTCCGACGGGGAGCGGAAAAACAACGACATTATATTCCTGCCTGTCCCAAATCAATACGGAAGATACAAAAATCATCACCATTGAAGATCCGATCGAGTATCAGCTCGAGGGCATCACCCAGATTCAAATCAATCCGGCGGTCGGGTTGACGTTTTCCACGGGGTTGCGTTCGATGCTGCGCCATGATCCCGACGTCATGATGGTCGGAGAAGTCCGGGATATCGAAACGGCTGAAATCGCTATCCAGGTCGCGCTGACCGGGCACTTGATATTTTCCACCCTACACACCAACGACGCGGCCAGCGCTGTGACACGATTGTTGGATATGGGGGTTGACCCTTATCTGGTTACGAGTACCGTTGAATGTTTTATCGCCCAACGGTTGGTGCGAACATTATGCCCCAAATGTAAAAGTCCAACCACATTAACCTCAGCGATGGCCGAGGATTTTAAGCGTCACGTCGATATGACGGGTGACATTAAGATTTATGAGCCTAAGGGCTGTGAAGCGTGTAAATTTACCGGCTACTTAGGGCGCGCGGCCATTTATGAATTCCTTGTCGTGAATGAGGCGATTCGAAAAATTATTATGGAAAAAGCCACAGCCTCAACGATCAAAAGTAAGGCCGTCGCCCAAGGGATGAGAACGCTCATGCAGTCCGGATGGGAAAAAGTCCGTCGAGGCCTGACCACGCCTCAAGAAGTTTTACGGGTTACGAAGGAAGAGGATTGATTTAAGGGTTGTGGGGGGTAGGGTTTAGAGGCGAGTAGGGTCTTATGTCTAAGGTTTTTGGACTTTTAACCATTGCCTTATAACTATACCCGCTTCCAACCCTTACACCCAAAGACTTTAATAACATGCCTAAATTCGCTTACAAAGCTAAAGAAGGTCCACACAAAATCGTTGAGGGGTTGATTGAAGCCTCCGATAAGGATATGGCTGTCAGCAGAATTATTGCCTCAGGCGTGACCCCAATCGAGATTACATTTGCCACGCAAGCGGAAGAGAAGCGCCGAGAGAAAATAACGACGAAAGTTCGGCGCTGGTCCAACAAGGTTACGTTAAAAGATTTAGTTATTTTTACCCGGCAACTGACGGATTTAGTCGAGGCCTCGGTTCCGATTTTACGTTCTTTAAAAATTATTAGCGAGCAGACAGAAAGCCCCTTGTTGAAAACAATTGTCGAGGATATGCACCAATTGGTCAAGGACGGCGGATCGTTTTCCGATGCGTTGGCTAAGTATCCGGAGATTTTTTCCCGTTTATATGTCAGTCTGGTGAGAACAGGTGAATTGTCGGGCCGATTGGAAGAAGTCCTCGTCCGGCTTGCTTCTTACCTTGAGAAAGAACAAGAAACGCTCAATAAAGTCACGTCCAGCTTGGTTTATCCGTTATTTATTTTGGGTGTGGGCATTATTTCGGTGTTTGTTTTGCTAACGTTTGTGGTCCCCCGGATTACCGTCATGTTTGCCGATCTGGATCAGGCACTGCCGCTTCCGACACTTATTTTGGTAAGCCTCAGTAATGTCTTGGCTAAATATTGGTGGCTCGTTGTTTTATTGGTTGGAATTTTAGTGATGTATACACGCAGTTGGCTTTTGACAGCGCAAGGCCGTCGCAAATTTGACACTTGGCGCCTCAAATTGCCGTACATCGGGGAATTTTTACGGGTTGTGGAAGTGGGGCGTTTTGCACGCACGCTGGGGACATTGGTCGAAAGCGGCGTTCCCATTGCGTCAGCATTGACGTCGGTCGCCACAACATTGGACAACGTGAATTTTCGTGAGGAAATCGAACGGATGACGGAAGAAGTGAAGCAAGGAGGGAGCTTGCGCACATCACTCAAAAAATCCCAATTTTTCCCGGACATGGCCGTCAATATGATCTCCGTCGGGGAAGAAACGGGACGGTTGGAAAGAGGCCTTTACAAAATCGCTGATATTTTCGAGCGCCAGGCTGATCAGACTGTCAAAACCATTGTGGCCCTTTTAGGCCCTGTTGTGTTGGTGTTGATTATTCTGGTCATTGGGTCTATGGTTGTGGCATTGATGCTGCCTATTTTTAAAATGAATTTATTGATTCAGTAGAGACATGAAAGGAGTTTTTATGAGACAATTTAACGCAAGAGCTTTTACCCTCATTGAAATCATTTTGGTGATGACGATTATTGGGATCATTGCTGCTTTGGTTATTCCCAATGTCGCCGGCCGTGGTCAAGAGGCCCGCGTTTCGGCGGCGAGTGTTGATGTCGAGTCCAATATCCCGGCGGCACTGGATTTGTACGAATTGGATAACGGGCAATACCCAACCACAGAACAAGGATTGGCGGCCCTTCTTCAGGCACCGACGACATCGCCTGTCCCCGGCCACTGGAATGGGCCATATCTTAAAAAGAAAAAAGTCCCTGTTGATCCTTGGGGCCAGCCATACGGGTACACATCTCCCGGGATTCATAACACCGAGGAATTTGATTTGTTTTCTTATGGCCTTGACGGAGTAGAAAGCAGTGACGATATTGTTAATTGGCTTGTGGAGTAAAAATATTTTTGTCCACCAGATGCGATTCCCCGAGTCTACCGTTCAAAAGATTGGTTCCCGGGGATTCACGCTCATTGAGATTATTTTAGTATTGGTCATCCTGGGCGTGATCGCTGGCCTAACCGTTCCGCGCATCGGTCAAAATTTTATTGAGCTGCAGTTAAAACGCACGGCGAATGATCTATCTTATCTGATGCGTTATGCGCAAAGCCGGGCGATTACAAAAAACCGTATGGTTCGTCTGGAATTCGATGATAATTTTTCCAAGGTTTGGTTGACCCAATCCACCGAAGAAGCCTCCCCCGAGGAAGACAATAAAAGTTTTGAACGCATCACCGGACGATTAGGGCGAACGCTCACGGTCCCGGACAAAATTTATCTGGAGGCAGAGACCGTGCCGGTCCAGTTTTATCCCGATGGGAGCATGGATCGCGTCCGTCTGTATGTTTGTCATGAAAAAGATTGCTTGACGGTCTCGACCCAGGAACAGAGGGGAGCTGTCCGCGTTTTTGATTATAAATTGGCATCATGACCATTTGTTCGATTAACAATAACCGTGGTTCGTTCCTCCTAGAAGCCTTACTATCGATTGTGATTCTTTCTGTAAGCTTGACGCTGATGATCCAGTCGATGACTGCCGGCTTGCGGGCCATTCATTACACCTCCGATTACACGATCGCCCAGATATTATTAGATAACAAGCTTCAAGAACTGATCCAAAAAGGCTCAACGGATGCCGGACAAAATAAAACAGAATCCTTCGAAGCGCCTTTCGACCGCTACGAGTATTCGTTAATGACCACAAGTTCTGATTTAAGCGAAGCGCTAGTCAATGTCCGGGCGGATATTTCCTGGATGAGCGGAAAAAGAAAAAACAATATCTCTGCGCAGACATATCTTTTTGTTCCAACACTATGACATTTAATAAAAAAGAATTTCGGGGCTTCACGCTGATTGAGTTGATATTGGGCCTGAGTATTTTTGCCTTGGTCGCGTTGAATGTTTATAGCATCTATACTGGGGGAATCCGCTTAAGTCGTCGAGCTGACACCCAGAATACGATGTTTCGCGAGGCGCGCATGGCGTTGGATTTGATGGCGTTTGATTTGGAGAATATGATCCCTTATGATTTTTCTAATTCCTATCCGCAGCAAACGGCTTTTCGGGGAGAAGAAAATAAAATTACGTTCTTAATGGCCACTTCCGACGGGCTTAATGTGGTCAGTTACTTTTTGGTTGTGCCTGAAAAGGTCAGTATTCACCGTGTCATCATCGGCAAAAGGACATCGAAAAACGTACGTATTTCCAACGTCACCCAGCAAGGACTGCGCCTGGAATCGCTGGTCCGCAAAGAACAATCGTTGATTTCCTACCTGAATGGCGAAAACAATGAAAGCTTGACCGAATTAATTGCAGTGAATGTGAAAGAAGGCAGTTTGAAATTTTCTTTTGCTTATCTGAAGGATGAAGAGAGCCAAGAGGCCATTTGGAAGGATGCCTGGGGCCTCAATTATATTCCTTCCCGTATTCGTCTTAAGATTGATTTTGTTAATCCATCTGATCTTAATACGATTCCATTTACTAAAGAAATTCTTGTCCCCCATGGATTCTGGGGCGCAGATGAGTCAGGGGCTTCATCGGCATGAAATATTTTAACGAGCGCCATCTGAGAAGATTGTCGGCTAAAAAATCCCGATTGACGCGTTCCTTCAATAATAATTCTGGTATAATACTTTTGGTCGTTCTTTGGACAATGGTTGTTTTGACGACGTTAGCGATCAGTTTAGGCCGTCAAACGCATGTTGAGTTGACGTTGGCCAAGCATGCGATTGGAAAGTTAAAGTCAAAATATTTAGCGTGGGCGGGTGTGATTAGCGCCATTGACCAGATCCGCCAAGATGGGGAAGATGCAGCATCCGCAGAAAAGGATACGTTATACTACTGCGGCATCCCAATCAAAGAAAGCCCTTCGCCTCAAGATTTGTTTGAAAAGGTTGAATTAGAAGATGGGACATATAGCGTTCAATATGTTCCCGAAGGGGAAGGGATTTCTAAAGGGACGGTTTATTACGGATTACAGGACGAAGAGCGGCGTTTGAACCTGAATGGATTAACCAACGAGAACAAAGATATCTTGATCGCGCTTCTGGCGTTGTTGGGGCACGACGAAGACACAGCCAAAACCATTGCGTTGGCGATCATTGATTGGAGAGATGAAGATAGTATGTCAACGGACAGCATCGAGAGTACTGAGGATGATTATTACACTGGCCTTTCGAATTCATACCATTGCAAGAATCATCCGTTGGATACCACAGAAGAATTATTATTAATCAAAGGCGTGACGCCACAGATTTATAAGGATATGGCACCGTTTGTCACTGTATTTCCTAAAACGGGAGAATTTCAGGTCAACTTCGACACGGCTTCCGAGACGATCCTGAAAGCGTTAACGCATTCTGTCGCTGGTCCAGCCACCGGGACAGAAGTCGCTGATGCCGATTCGTTAGTAGAGAAAATGTTGACGTATCGCGCCGGGGGAGATGGGCTGGAATTTACCCCAGATGATCAAAGCATTGATATTAACCAATTTAACGTCAATGCGAAAGAGCGAGTTTTGTTTTTAGTCATTAATCAATTTCGAGCGAATAGTTCTCAGTATTTAGCCGCCGACGTGGTTGGGATTGACAAACAGCGAGGGGCCCGCACCCACGTCCAGGCGATTATCCAGAGGGAAGATCTTTCCATCGTGTCTTGGAGACGTCAGTAGAATGAAAATGATCCAAAAGAGAATTTTTACCGTCGTGGAAGTGACGGACTCGCATGTCAAACTGATGCAAAGCCGTAAAGTGCGTGGCAAAGTCGTGATTTCTGCTTGCGACGTGCGGCCCATCACGAATCAAAGCGATGAAGATGTGATCCGTACGGTGCGGGACATGACACTGACAAGAGCGATCCAATCGGACGATTTCATTTTTGTCATCCCGCGGCGCCTGGCCATCTTTAAACGCTTGAAGCTTCCTTCCCAGCAGGAAACTGAAATTAAAAAAATGGTCGGGTTGCAACTCGTCAATCACATCCCTTATGCCATCGACGATGTGATGTATGAAACCCATGTCGTCGATAAAGATGCTGCCGGATATACGCATGTCCTCGTGGCCATTGTGCATAAAGATGTTGTCGGCCGTTATTATAAACTGTTCACCAAGTTGGGGCTTCATCCTGCCAAATTTGTTTTAAGTTCATTTGGGCTTTTGGGGTGGCTTAATTTTCAGGAAACGAAAAAACGCCTGGATTCACGCTACACAATGGTCCTTGTGAATATAGATGTGGCGCATACCGAAATTTGTTTCTTCCATGATAAAAAAATTTTGTATTCCCGTCATGTCAATTACGGGGCCAAAGATTTAAATGAGGACGGCATGATGGGATTGTTAAATCAGATCGACTTAAGCTTATCCAGTTATACTCGGGAAGCCATGGGCCCAGAGTTCAAGAAGATCGTTATCTTGACGCTGTTGACGGAGGGGGGGATCCTTAAAGACAAATGTGAAAATAATTTTAAGATCTCGGCCGAAGCCATGACGGCGTTAGAGAATATTTTATGCCAAAAAAATATTAATTTATCGACATTGCAAGACCAGAGTGGCCTTTCGTTTAGTGTGTGCTTAGGGTATCTGTTGAGTGACGCGCGGGATCTCATGAATTTTATGCCCCAGGAGGTTCATGTCATCAAGCAGTCTAAGCGCCGGAGAATGGAATTGGTAAAATTGATTTCCCTTGCTTTCCTGACGGCCGTATTAGCTTACGCGATTTTAGGGTTAAGGATTTATCGTAAACATGAGATCTTCAAGAAGATTGTTGAAGAAAGCGACCGGCTCAATCCCGCGTTGAAAAAAGCCAAAGAGCAAGTCCAATTTGAAATGCTGCTACAAAAAGAATTTCAGGCGCCGATTAATATGGTCGATTTAATCGCCGAGTTGTACGCGATGATCCCGCCGGAAATTTCTTTTCGTTCTTTACAGATCGACGAACGGGACCGGCTAACGATCCAGGGGTATTCACTAACAAGTGGGGCCGTTAATAATTTCCAAGCTGCGTTGGTCAAATCGACGATATTTAAGGAAGTCAATCTGCAGTTTGCAACGAATCGGAAAATTTTTAACCAGGACGTGACAGACTTCAAAATTACCTGCCGCATCAGCCCTAAGGCAGAGAAGGAAACAGCGAAACGATGATTCGACGGCTGACAAAACGTGAGCAATATATTTTTTATATCTGTTTGCTCTTCATTGGAATTTTTATTTTTTATCAAGGGCTGATCAAGCCTTCGTGGGAAGAGTCGGAGTCGTTAGATCAAAAGATCGTCATCCAGCAGCGTCGGCTACAAAAAGATCAACGGCTGCTCCAAGAAGCGAAGGGAAAAGAGAAAGCCCACGCGGCCTATTTACTGGCCTATAAACAAAATGGGACCGATGAGCAAGTCATGTCATCGATCCTTTCTCAAATCGAGAAATTGGCTGGCGAACTAAAGTTGCGCATTTCGGATCTTAAGCCACAACGCGTCAAACAGCTTGAATTATTGAATCAGTTTTCCGTCAGCGTCACCATCGATAGTGAATTTGACGATATTTTGAATTTTTTGTATCTTTTGCAACAAGAGCCTTATTCATTTAATGTTGAAGAAGTCCGTTTTGATAAAGGCACTCGCCGCAACGAGACGATCATCAAATCCCAGCTTGTTTTAAGTAAGGTTCTCATCCCTTAGGAGCCTTTTTTCTATTAAAAATAGAAAAATATTCTTAATAGTTATTGACACCCCTGTAGGGCTATACGAAAATAATACTAACTCTCTGAGTAGAGAGTCATATCAATGTGGGCAAATAAGTCTTTTTGAGGATCATGAGCTATCTGGCGACGTTACAGTTAGAAAAGGAACCTTTTTCAACAAGCCCCGATCCTTCTTTTTTTTACCGGTCTTCGGAGCATTATACCGCGTTAAACAGGCTGGAAATTTCCATTCGATTACGACGAGGATTAAGTATCGTTTTGGGGGATGTCGGGACAGGGAAGACAACTTTGTCCCGTGCTCTTTTACAGGCTTTTTATACGGAAGAAGAAGATTATATTTTTCACATGATTTTGGATCCTTCGTTTAAGTCGGAATATCAATTTCTCGCTCATTTGACAAAACTTTTCGGCATTTCTCCCTTTTTTCGGTCTACCATTGACCATCGTGAAGCGATCGAAAAATATTTCTATCAAAAGTGTGTGGAGGAGAATAAAACCGTTGTTTTATTGATCGATGAGGGCCAGAAGCTCTCGATCCCTCAGTTGGAAATTTTGCGAACACTGCTCAATTATGAGACCAATGAATACAAAATGCTTCAATTGGTGATTCTAGGACAAATGGAGTTGCTGCCGCGAATAAAGAAAATCCGCAATTTTTTGGATCGAATTAGCCTGAAGTACATTTTAAACCCTTTGGATGAATATGAAACGGGTCAATTGATCCAATTTCGTTTACGTCAGGCCGGGTATAAGGCAGAAAAAAGTTTATTTAGCCATGAAGCGGTCCGTCGGGTATATGAATATACTCAAGGATATCCTCGGCAAATCACACGCATTTGTCATGCGGCGATCGAATATATTGTCGCCCGCGATGGGGAAGCCGTGACAGAGGACCTCCTGAGTCGGTTGATTGAACAGGATAAGATATGGCATTAACAATTAAATTTTTTTTATCGCATCAATGGATGTTATGACGGGTGTTCATGGAAAAACCAATGACAGCGGAGGAAAAACTTTTAAGACTCATTCGCAAAAAGGGCCCTCCCAGCGAACCTAAAAAGCCAGCGGCGCCTTCTTCGCCAAGCAAAGAGAACTCACAGGAACCCCGCGAGCCGATGGGGATCGACGTTTTACGATGGGCGAATCAATTTTTAGTGGTTTTATGTTTGGGCATTACGATTTATCTGGTGGCGGATCATTTTAAGGAAGAAAAGCAAAACGTTCTTATCCCTGAAGAAAGAAAGAGAGTTGAAGAGGCGCTTCCTCAAATCATTGAACGAGCACGCATCGAGGTAAAACCTTTTGAGGTTTATAAGGATACAATATCCCAGCGGGATGTCTTTTTAGCTCCCTGGGAAAAAAGTGAGATTCCTACAGGAGGCGTAGGCGAATCTGCCCAGGAGTTTAAAAGGCAATATAAGTTGGTCGGCATCGTCATGGATCAACAACCCAAAGCCATCCTGGAAGACTCAAAAACTCAGATATCGTTGTTTGTGATCCGAGGAGAAAAAATCGGAGAAGGGGTTGTTGAAGAAATTCAAGAGGGGAAAGTGGTTGTCTCGTTGGGCGGTGAAAAGATTGAATTTACTCCCTAATGAAAATCGGGAGAACATCGAGGATTTATGAAAAATAAAATTTTGCTATTGTTGATGGTTGGAATGATCTGGGGGATGCCTTTATGCACATGGGGGATTACCCAAATGACGAGCCCCCAAACGACGAGTATTGGAACAGGGGCGACGAATTCTTTGCTGGATGTTTTAGATCTAAAAGGCATGGATGTTCTGGACGTCTTGAAGCTGATCTCGCAAAAAAGTGGGCTGAATATTGTGGCCAGCCAAAACGTTAAAGGCCGTGTGACGATTTATCTAAAAAATATCGACGTCATGGACGCGTTACGAATTATCGTCGAGGCATACGGATGGTCCTATGCCCAGGATGGGGACATCATCAAAATCATAACGGACAAAGAGTTTGAGGACAAATATGGATATAAATTTGGGCAAAAAAGTTCAACCCGAGTCAAACCTTTATTGTTTGCCAAAGCCGCCGACATCACGACTGTCCTGAATCAGATTAAAAGCTCTTCCGGTAAAATCATCCAGGAAGACAAATCCAATACCGTCATCCTCATGGACTCCCCCAAAAAGATCGAAGAAATGGAAATGATCATTGCTCGGTTAGATGTTCCGTTAAAAACTGAAGTTTTTCAGTTAAGTTATGCCAAGGTCCAGGATTTATCGGCAAAGGTGACAGAGGTGATTACCCCGGGCGTGGGATCGATGCGCTTTGACGAGCGTTCTAACACGATTGTGGTTTCGGACACGGAGCACAAGATGGAAGAAATCAAAAATATTATCAACGCGTTTGATCAAAAAGATAAACAGGTTTTGATTGAAGCGAAAATTGTCCAAATTGTCTTAAGTGATGAATTCAAATTGGGGATCGATTGGCAGGCTATTCTCAGAAATTATGAGGATCTCAAATTTACTGGTGATTTCGATGTTTTGTCAGCCGCAGATAAATCGGGCAAAGTGAGTGTGGGCACAATCGACAATAGCAATTATGAGATCGTTTTGCAAGCATTAAGTACGGTCGGCGTAACAGACATTCTTTCCAGCCCTAGTATCACGGCTGTTAATAACCAGGAAGCCAAAATCCTCGTTGGATCTACGGAGCCTTATGTCACATCAACGACAACGACACCTTCTTCAGGGCCCGTCACAACCGCCGAGAGTGTGAATTTTATTGATGTCGGCGTGCAATTATATGTCACTCCGACGATCCATCAAGATGGGTTTGTGACATTAAAAATAAAACCCGAGGTCAGTACGGTGACTGATACGTTGGAAACGAGTAATAATAATACAATTCCGATTGTGGAAACTTCGGAAGCGGAAACGACCGTTTTAGTTAAAGACGGCATTACCATTGTTATCGGCGGGTTGATTAAAGAAGAAAAAACAAAGACAACCAAAAAAGTTCCTTTCCTGGGGGATATCCCCTTGATCAATATTGCCTTTAAGAGTGAGAATGACAGTGTTTCTAAAACGGAATTGGTGATCTTCTTAACTCCCCATATTGTCAGTGGCGACGCCAATCATGTGGCGATGAAATCGATCTATTAAGAAGAAGAGATATTTTAAAATATATTTTGGGGGGCCATTAAGGAATCGTACACGATCATTAACGTTTGTTCACCTAAGGGGGAAACCCCTTTTTTTATTAATATGAAATTTCTTCAGAAAATAGTCATTGTTATCTTTATCATCGGCGTGGTCGGCTATTTTTTCCATAACGCCATTCTTAAATTTGCCTTGGAGAGGATGGCGCATCAACTATTAGGCCTTAACGTGCGAATCGAAACATTGGATTTGAGTTTTAAAAGTTCCACATTGCAGATCCAGCATTTAGAGGTTTCTAACCCGCGAGGGTTTAGCTCTGCACGCATGATTGATATGCCGCAAATTACGCTGCAACTTGAACCGCGGGGCCTTCTCCGGGGTAAAGTGCATTTAAAAGAAATCAATGTTTATCTTCGGGAAATGCTCGTCGAAAAAAATGAAAATGGCGCTGTGAATCTAAATGCCCTGAAGGTTGTACGAACGACGGAAGGAACCATTCCCGTTTCTAAGCGATCCCCCTCTGAGCATCGGGATATTCGTATCGACCGGGCCTTTTTAAAGATCGATAAGGTTGTCTATAAAGATTTTTCGCAAACACCTCCTTATCACCGAGGCTTTCCTATTTTTTTAAATGAACAATATGACAATATTACTGATGTCAAGTCGTTGGCACAATTGATCATCGTGAAGGCCTTAGCGAAGACGACCATTGCGACATTAACGGGGTTCGATCTTTATCACCTATCGAGATCCGTCGAATCCGTTGTTGGGTTTGTCCCCCAAAAAGCATTGGAAAAAACGGCCACACAGACCAAGAAAATCCTCAAGGATGCCGGGAACGCGGTTGAGAAGGCTGTCGATTCCCTGAAAGAAATGTTCAATCAGTGATGCGTAAATTAACACACAACGAGCTGGTCAGCCGCCAACACAAGAAGAAAGAAACGCCTCGTCTGCCTTTAACGGTTGTTCTGAATAACATTCGCAGCCTATATAACGTGGGTTCAATTTTTCGAACCGCCGATGGTGTTGGCATAGAGAAAATTTGGCTGTGTGGGATTACGGGTTCGCCCACCAACGCCCAAATGGCCAAGACGGCTTTGGGTGCTGAAAAAGAAGTGCCCTGGGAACATCATCCCCAAGCTGCCAGTGTTATTAAAGATTTGAAGGCGCAAGGATATCAAATTGTCTTTCTTGAGCAAATGGAAGGAAGTGTCCCTTATCAGATGTTTGAGCCGCAGCCGCCGGTGTGTTTGGTGATGGGCAATGAAATTGAAGGGGTCGCTGATGAAATCACCCCACTGTGTGATGCCGCCATTGAAATTGAGATGATGGGGCTGAAAAATTCATTAAATGTGTCCGTGGCGTTTGGAATTGTAGCGTATGATTTAAGGCATAAACTTTTTCTTCGGGAGAAGACGGGACAACGAGGGTGGGGGAGAAACGGTGGATCAAATTAATAAAATAAAATTATTCATTTTATGGGGGTTTCGGGCCGTCTTAGTGATCGCCATGATCGTGGCCTTGTGCCTTCATGATTGGAAGAACTTCTTTTTTTTGATATTCATATCGGTCGTCACATTTTTACCTGACATGTTGGAACGTAAGTTGCGGATTGATTATCCGGGCGAACTTGATATCCTGGTTTTATTGTTTATTACCGCGTCGATGTTTTTAGGGGAGCTGCATGATTTTTATACAAAATATGCCTGGTGGGACGTGATGCTGCATAGCTTGTCAGGGATCGCCATCGGAGGGATCGGGTTCTCGTTAATTTTTATTTTAAACCGCCACAAGAACCTAGCGATGAAATTAAGTCCTGCTTTTGTCGCTATTTTTGCGTTTTGTTTTGCAATGGCCGTGGGCGGCCTCTGGGAAATTTTTGAATTTTCCATGGATCAAGCGTTCGGTACGAACATGCAACGGTCCGGATTGGTTGACACGATGTGGGATTTAATTCTCGATGCGATAGGGGGATTTTTATTTTCATTGATTGGGTATCTTCATATTGTCGGCAATATAAGTATTTTTAATCGGATGGAAAAGAAATTCTTTAAAATGAACCCTGAGTTCAAGGAAAAGAAGTGATGCGAAAGAATTTGCAGGAATTATTGGATTATAATCATACAACCACCAACAGGCTGGATGCGTTTAGTGACGGCGTTTTCGCTATTGTGATTACGCTTTTGGTCTTGGAGTTGCATGTGCCGGAACTAACAGGAGGGGCCGTCTCCGAAGGATTGCGTCAGGAGTTAATCCATCTTTTCCCTAAATTCATCAGTTTTGTCGTGAGCTTTTTGTATATCAGTATTTATTGGATCAACCATCATCAGTTATTCCATTACCTCAAAAGATCAGACCGAACGCTTTTTTGGCTCAACAGCTTTTTTTTAATGTGCCTCACATTCATTCCTTTCCCGACTGCGTTGATTGGGAGTTATCCACAAGAACCTTTAGCCGTTATCTGTTACGGAGTTGCGATGATGGTCACGGCCATAAGCTTTGTTATCATGAAAGCTTATATTTTTTCCGGAAGTGGGTTAATCGATCCGACGACTTCAACCCCTCCTGTTTTATTTTACATTGTGGCCGGGCCACTCCTTTATTTGATGGCCATTTTTTTAGCAACGACCAATACAAGTGCCGCCATTGCAATTTATATCGCTACTCCTATTATTTATATTTTTGCAAGAGGATAGACGCCTTATTCATCCCCATTGAGTGAATGATGATTAACCCTGGGAACAGAAGGGATAGGATAATGATTGGGGAATGTTCTTAACAGGGGTCAATCGCGATGCTTGGTCATTGTCTTTTATCTCTCCACGAGCTTGCCTAGAATATCAACGGTTTCCCTGGGAGTTGTGGTTCATTTCTTGAGTTTAAAAGGGATTGATGATAAGATAACGCCGATCTTTAGAACATTAAAAATGTTGGGATCGATCAGGAGAACCCAGGGCCCATCCAATATTGGTTGTGGATGATAATGCAGGCTAAGAATTAAATGAGGCGATTGGTCGGCGGGTGAAGATCTCCTGTTTCCAAAAACCGGCGGAGCCCAAAGCACTGATGCATCAAATCAAGTCTTTGCTTGGATAGTATTCTATGGGTGAACACAAGCTTAAGAAAAAAGCGTTTCGTTTTACAGGTGTTCGACTCCCTAAGCCCACCATGACGTTGATCATTATCAGCATCAGTGTTATTGGAATCTTCGCATTCAATTTTGCTCGACGCCAAAGATCACCACATGCCAATGGTACAGCTTCCCGAAGTCAAGGCAATCCACAAGCCAATGTGCGCATCGCTGAATTTATGGACTTTCAATGTTCCCATTGCGCGGAAGGTTCCAAAATTTTAAAGGAATATCTCCGGAAATATCCCGGCCAGATTTATCTTGCGATGCAATATTTCCCCTTAGGGCAATTGAATTCAATGGTCAGCGCGGTTTATGTCGAATGCGCCGCCCGCCAAGGGAAATTTTGGGCTTATCAAGATCTATTGTTGGCACAGCAGGATAAGTGGCGGACACTTCTTAATGTTAAAAATACGTTAAGGGATTATGCCCAGCAGGCCGGCGTGCAGGTGGTTGCGTTGGATCAATGTGTGCAACAAAAAGATGTTCCCGAAATGATCTTAAAAGAAAAAAAGTTGGGGGAATCTTACCAGATAACATCGACGCCGACGTATTTTATCAATAATAAAATGGTCGTCGGACCGGAAGAGTTGAAGGAAAAACTGGGAATGCTCTTTAAAGAAAAACAATGAAGATTGCGTTGTTAGGCACCGGGCTTTTAGGGTATCCCATGGCGCAGAGGCTTTTGGCAACCGGGCACGAGACGTTTGTTTATAATCGGACGTTGGCGAAAGCAGAGCTTTTACAAAAAGAAGGGGCTATCGTTTGTGAAAGTTCAACGAGCGCTATTTCTCAAGCCGAATGTATCATCTTAGTTTTACCGGACGCTAAGTCAATTGAAGAGACCCTTTGTTCAGGAAATTTTTCTTTAGAGGGGAAGACCGTGATTCAGATGGGGACCATTTCTCCTTCCCAAAGTATTGAAATTCAAAAGAAAGTATATGAACGCCAAGGGGAATATTTGGAATGTCCGGTGCTTGGTAGCCGCAGCGAAGCGCAATCGGGCCAATTGTTGTTGATGGTTGGCACAACCCAAGAAAAATTCGACAAGTGGAAGGATGTGCTCAGCGTCTTTGGGCCGCCTCGATTGGTCGGGGCTGTAGGGCAGGCCGCCGCGATGAAATTGGCGTTAAACCAAATCATTGCTTCCCATGCCGTTGGATTTTCGCTGAGCTTGGCGCTGATTAAAAAGAACGGTTTGCGCGTCGATGATTTCATGGTTATTTTAAAACAAAGTTCATTATTTGCTCCGATGGTTGAGAAAAAACTTCCCAATTGGCTTAGAAGAAATTACGATCATCCCAATTTCAGCGTCAAACATCTCTTAAAAGACGTCGAATTGATCTTAAAGGAAGCACAGGACAAGGGAATGATTACGGATGTCGTTGAAGCTGTTCGTCGGCTTTTGATAAAAACTGTTGCGGAGGGATGGGCGGATAAAGATTATTCAGCGGTGTTTGAAACAATCAACAAAAAGGATTAGAGTCCCAGATTCTGGGACGCTAAGGCACTTGAGTTCTGGGGGATGGGATTATGATTACAACTCAGCACGTTTATAAATATTTCGGGACACAGGCCGCTTTGCAGGATGTTTCCTTTGACATCAATCCAGGCGAGATTGTCGGGTTTTTAGGCCCCAACGGCGCTGGGAAAACGACGTTAATGCGTGTGCTGACCACGTATTTGCCGGCGTCACGCGGCAAAGTCTTCATCGCCGGCATCGATATTGACCGGGAGCCTCTCAAGGTTTGCAGCAAGATCGGGTATTTGTCCGAAACCCCTCCGTTGTATTATCATTTGACCGTCGCTGAATATCTGCTGTTTGCGGCGCAGCTCAAAGACGTGCCGGCCCGCGACCAACGACGACGGTTGGAGACGGTATTAGCGCAGTGCCAGTTAGAGAATGTCCGATCGACATTGATTCAGCATCTGTCGAGGGGATTTAAACAACGCGTAGGGATTGCCCAGGCGCTTATTCATGACCCCACCGTGTTGATCTTGGACGAACCAACTAATGGGTTGGATCCCGTGCAGATTTTACAGGTGCGTCACTTGATCCAAAGCCTGCGGGAAAAACGGACCGTTATTTTAAGCACGCACATTCTCTCCGAAATTGAGCAACTCGCCCAGCGGATCCTCATCATTGAATCGGGACGGATTATCGCCGATGATCGCTTGGATCTTTTGTTAAGTCGGTATCCTCAAAGAAATCTTGAGAGTATTTTTTTAAGTTTAGTTGCGCAGCGGGCGGAAGGGAACGAGTATGTCTAAGGTGTTAGCGATTGCCCGGAAAGAATTAATGACGCTGTTCAGCTCTCCGGTGGCGTATATTGTCTTGATTTTGGCGATGGGTGTTTTTAATATTTTCTTTTATATGATTGTCGATGGTAATCGCGAGGCAACATTACGCGATATTTTCAGCATCATGGAATTCATCTTTGTTTTTTTAATGCCAATTCTCACGATGAAAATTTTTGCCGAAGAGAAACAAAACGGCACCATGGAATTCTTGATGACCACCCCGACGACCAACAGTCAAATTGTCCTGGGAAAATATTTTGGCTATCTTGTCTTTTTCTCATTTTTAATTTTTCTCACAGGAATTTACTATGTCATTTTGGAGGGGTTTGCCCAGCCGGACCGCTGGACAATTCTCATTGGATATTTGGGTATTTGGTTGGAGGGGGCCTTTTTTCTAGCGGTTGGGATGCTGATCTCGTCCTGGACGCGGCACCAGATGGTGGCGGCCATGGGGGCGTATATCTTTTTATTCATGCTGTATTTTTCGATCAGTTTTATTCAATATTGTTCTGGGTCATTGCAAACGATGGTCCGTTTCTTAAGCACGTGGAGTCATTTGGAAAATTTTTCCTCCGGCTTATTTACATCGGCCGATGTCATTTATTATCTCAGTGGAATCGGTCTTTGTTTGGCGTTAACGCGATTAAGCATTGAGAACAGATTATGGCGCTAAAAAAGAACTATTTGGTTATTGTTGGATTAATCGGGTTGGGGGTTTTAGCCCTAGGATACGGATTGGGCCTCTCGCACGTGGAGCAACGGTTGACGACCCTAACTCTGTTGGCCACGATCGTCGGAGTCTTGGCGCTGGGAGCTGCCGCTTGGCTCATGAATCGTCATGCCCATCAACCAATGATTGCTTTCCCTTGGAAAAAAACGATCGTGATGGCCGCGATTGTTGTTCTGTCCTTTGTTTTATTCGCATTATTGAATTATGTGTCTTCGATTTATAATGTTCGATGGGACGCCACCAAGTTTAAACAACATACGTTGACCTCGAAGACAAAAGGCGTCCTCCAAGATCTCACCGAGAATGTCGCCATTACGATTTTTTATGTGGGGTTACCCCCAAAATATTTGGATGACCTATTAAAGGAATATGAGCGCCAATCCCAAGGGAAAGTAAAGACGGAAATCGTGGATCCCTTAGTCCAATTAGGATATGCGGCGCAGTTCGGACGCGTTGTTAAGGCGGATGAAAAGAAAGCTTTTGTGCGTAGTGGTCACGAAGAAAGGGAGATCAATTTCGGGGATCAGCCGCTCACTGAAGAAATGCTCACCAATACGGTCCTACGCATTACGCGAAAAGCTCGTACGGCCTGTTTTCTGACGGGGCATAAAGAATTGCCAGTGTTTGATAAAAGCGAAACAGGCCTGACAACGCTGGTGAAATTGTTGTTGGGAAACAACATTGTCGTTAAAGAATTATTCTTGCGGATGGAAAGCAATATCCCCGACGATTGCGCTGTGTTGGTCATCGCCGGGCCGCAGGAATTTCTATCCCCCGAAGAAGAAGCCATGGTCCGCGATTATTTATCCAAAGGAGGCGATGCGTTATTTTTGATTGAGCACACGCTCATAACGACACCTGAGAAGCCGCTAACTCCTGAAGAAATGGATAAAAATCCGTCGCTGAATAGTATTTTAAATGAGTGGGGAATTCATGTGGCCAACGATATTGTCGTCGATTTGGCCAGCCACGCGAGCGGCGATCCGGGGAGTCCGGCCACGCGCAATTACATGCCGCATGAAGCATTGGTGAAGGAATTGGATTATACATTTTATGTCCGTCCCCGATCCATCTCGATCACCTTACAGCGTCGGCCGACTATTAAAGTTGTCCCGTTTGTGTTGACGGCTTCCAAAGAGGTGAGCTGGGGCGAAACCAATCGACTGTTGACCGTCAAATTTAATCCCGAAGAAGACAGGATGGGGCCCGTGCCCATCTCGGTGGTGGCGTGGGAACCGCGCACTCCGGACAATGGAAAGATATCGGACACTCGCTTGATTGTCTTTACGGACGCTGATTTTTTAACGAATGCCTATATTGGTCAATTCAGCAATGCCCGAATGGGGTTGAATGTGATTAGCTGGCTGGCTGAATTGGACTACGAACCTTTTGTCGATCAGGAAGAAATTAAAGTCGAGCGGTTAGACCTGACCAGCCAACAAAAACGGATGATTGCTGTTTGGTTGATACTTTTACCGGTCTTGATCGCGACGATGGGGATTTTGGTTTGGGTGAAAAAGAATGTTTAGAAAGTTCATGAAGATGGGAATTTCGGTATTTGTTGTTAGCGGCTTGATTGGGGCTAATCAAGTTCATGCCCAAGAGCAAGATATAGGAATGCAGTTTTATGACATCGATAAGATCGTCGAACAATTTGAGCTGCTTTCTTCCTCCGAGTGCAATCAATTAAAGGCCCTAGTGGATGGATTAGACCCGAGGGAAGAAGGTTATCCGACGTTGGCCAGGATTTCCCAGAAGATAGACCGTAAAGTCCGGAAGGATCTATTGTCTTTTGAAGATTTATTTTTTCATGTGCGCAAATTTGTGGACAGCGAATATGTTGACGCCATTGCCTCTATTCGGGAGGTAGAATTAAGCCAAACGGAAAATTATTTTGAGAGAATTAAAGAGAATTTTGTCGAAGTTCATCCAGCATTCCCTGAACATGGCGTGGAGGCCAGCAGTGCCCAGACGTTGGAGGCCATCCAGGAATCAGCCGCTCTTCTAACTGGCAATGGTGCTTCTCCAAGCATCCCTGAATTATGGGCAGAAGTGCAGGCGATCCTAATTCCTGTGTATTCCAAATGGAACCGGAGAATGGCCGAACTTCAGAAAAAAGTCGACCTGAACCAAAAACCTGATCAGAAGCGGAATAATATCCTTACGCATGATGAATTATTCTTTGTGGATACGTTTACGAAGATTCAAGCAGCCTTACGAAGATTTGCCCCTGCTGGTTCCAGCCTATTTTAACCTCAATTTTCTAAAAGAAAACGTTTTCTCGACGGGTGCCCCCACACATAGGTATTTAAAAGGATTGTTGCTATAATAAAGCCGTTCGTTAAATCATTAAATCAGAAAGGATAAGGAGGTGATTCAATATTAAGAAAGAACTCATTCTTCTCGTGGGTTTTCTTTTTTTAATATTGTTGGCCGATTTTGGATATCGGCTCAAAAAAACAAAAGGGGGGAAATAATATGGTTTATCAAACGCTGGTCATTGATCCGTTGCGTGAAATGACTTCTTTGGTATTCAGCTTTGTTCCACCGATCGTTACCGCCTTCTGTCTCTTGATTCTTGGATGCATCATTGTCAAATTCATCGAACGGTTGATCGTCTCATTCTTGACGACGATCAAGTTCGATACGCTCTCTGAACGTCTCGGCCTCGTGCGTATTCTGGAAACAGGCGATATCCGACGCAAGCCTAGCCATCTTTTTGCTTCTTTCGCCTACTTGGTCTTGATGATGATGGTCCTCATCGTCACCGTCAGGGCGATGGGCTTGCCGATTACAACCAATGTTGTGGATCGTCTTTTGCTCTACATCCCTAATGTCATCACAGGCGTCCTTGTCCTTATCATCGGGATGCTGATGGCAAAACTGATCTCGGGGATCATTTTTGTCATTGCCAAGAATACCGACATGCCAGTTCCTACGACGTTGGCCCGATTATCAAAATGGGTTATTCTGGTCTATATCACGATTCTCTTTTTAACGGAGATCGGGTTCATTGCCCTCTTTGCAGGAGAAACATACACGATTTTTATCGGAGGGTTTATTTTCGCTTTGGCCTTGGCGTTTGGCCTAGCGGGCCGGGATATTGCCGCTAAGTATTTGGAAGTTTTTAAGCGTTCCGGAGCCTAAAGCGAAGTTGTCAAGGGACAATCATGCGCATGGCTGCCTAAAAAGGGCAGCCATCGCTTTAATGAAAAGCTGAAATTGAATTGAGTTATTTATAAGTCATTGTTAGGCAATGACTTATGTTCTCAGTTTTATAATCATTACTAAACCAATCATGTTGTGGAGAAAAAGAAAAGGCTTTCTTGGCGTTAATGCCTAAGCCTTGGTGTTAGGCTGATTTTGTGGTACAGTTTAAGTGTAGGATACTAAGACAGCACGTGGTTTCATTCAAGCCGATACTCAGTATCGGCTTCGGCATTAGTAGGGGCCGCGAACAACGCTTAAATCAGCGAAAGCTGTTTAAGAAAGGAGGGTACTCATATGATGTTAGATACCTTAGTGATCCAGCCATTGAAAGAAATGGCGTCCACCGTAGGTAGTTATATCCCCACGTTGTTGATTGGGTTAGCTATCCTTGCCGGTGGGTGGATCGTCTCACGGTTCGTCCGTAAGACATTAACGCATCTGTTGACTACCATCCACTTTGATAAACTAGCTCACGAAGTGGGAATCGCCCGAACCTTAAGGATCGGGGGACTCAAGCATAAGCCTGCAGAAGTTTTCAGCTGCATCGTTTATACGGTGCTGATGGTTATGACATTGATCATGTCCGTCAAGGCTTTGGGCTTCACGATTGCTGATGAACTCATCGGCAAAATCTTCTCTTATGTGCCTAGTGTCGTTACCGGTGTTGTTGTCTTGATCATCGGGATGCTCTTGGCCAAATTCGTTTCCGTCCTAGTGTATATCACGGCGAAGAATACGGATATGCCGGCTCCGGAAACATTAAGAGATGTGACCAAACTGGTCATCGTGGCTTATGTAGGCATCATCTTCTTAAGAGAAATCGGTTTTCTTACTCTGTTCACAGATCATTATTCTCTTTTCATTGGAGGGATTATTTTTGCTTTGGCTTTATCTTTTGGGTTAGCCGGCAAAGATGTTGCATCCAAATACCTCCATGTGTTAGATAAGAAATAACCTTCTGGGAGTAAGAGATTAAAATCAAAGGGCAGTCTGCCTAAAGGCAGGCTGCCCTTCTTATTGATGCATGTCGTTAGATTGATGACTTTTTGTTCTTGCGAGTCTTGCGCGGGGAAACATCTTTTCTCATCGGTTGCGAAGGCATGTGATATTCCAGCCAAATCATGGCGTAGCGTTCGATCCAGTCTTGAGACGCACGTTCAAACCCGATGTCGTAGCCGGCCTTTTCGCTCTCAATCCACAGATGCCGATTGATTTCTTCAATAACACCCGGGATTTTGAGAAGATTGTCGGCCTTGAGTTGACTGTTCCTTTTGATCATAGGAAAACTCTTTTGAGGGACCCTAATGTTATGCCAGTTAGACAAGGTGGATATTAATTAAAGTATAATATATCCCCCTGTTTTGGCAAGTTAAAAAAATGAACTGGATTTTTCAATGCTTTTCATAATTTTGTCCTTAGTATATAATGTTTTCCTATGTCTTCTGCGCCTTCCCCCAAGACGTTAATTTTCCAATCTCCCGAAATACGCGTTGTCGAAGCGTCGGCCGGTTCCGGGAAAACGTACGCCCTGGCCAAGCGCTATATCCAACTGGCCCTCAATCCTTTGTTGGCCAAAGAGCCGATCCCCATCCGCCAAATCCTGGCGATTACATTCACTAACAAAGCCGCTTTTGAAATGAAAGAGCGCATCCTTGAATTTTTGAAATTGACCGCCCTAGGCCGATTATCCAAGCATCAGTCCGAAAGCATCCTTGGCCCCCTAGACACTGATCAAATTCAGCTTGAGCGGCGTGCATTTAATGTGATGGAAGCCCTGATTCATCATTACAATTTTTTCCAGGTGCAAACGATCGATAAATTCATTAACGCGCTTCTCTCGGGATGTGCGTTTAAAATCGGCCTTACGGCGAATTTTAAGATCAAAACCAATGCCAAGGATTATATCGAATATAGTTTAGACCAGTTGATTGATCGCGCGGCGCACGATCCTGCTGTCGAGAAAAACTTTCATCATTTTCTCCATCATTATCTGTATTTAGAAAATCGCAAAGGTTGGTTCCCTAAAAAGGATATGTTGGGTATTTTGCGGTCTCTCTTTACGGAAATGAACGCGTATGGGCATCCCTTTGAGGCTAATCTGATTTCTTCTGAAGACATTTTAAAGTTGAAAAGGAACATCCACCAGGATTTGAAAAAATTTTCGGAAAAATTGCCGGCAGACGTGATGAAGCGGTTTGAGGATGGATTGCAAAAATTTTTAAGTGAGAATAATCAAGTCTTCGATGTGGACGCTTTAGGCCGATCGACCTATTTTGCTTACCCGACATTCCCGGTAAAAAAAGGAGCTGTTGTCCCTCGGGATGTGGAACGCCTTTGGGCGGATCTGCAGTCCCAAATCAGGCAACTGTGCGAGCATGAGGCTAAATCCCTTTTTAATCCCTACGTGGATCTTTTTCATGGGGTTCTCAGCGAATTTCGTGTCGCCGCGCAGAAAGACGACGTTTTATTTTTAAGTGAGCTGAACAAAAAAGCGAATAGCCTTTTTGATGAAGCCCATGTGACGGTGCAGGAACTTTATTATCGTTTGGCAATGCGCTTCCATCATTATCTCATTGATGAATTTCAGGACACCAGTCGCCTGCAGTGGCACAATTTGGATCAAATGGTTGAAGAGGCGCTTTCAACGGGCGGAACATTATTTTATGTAGGAGACAAAAAACAGGCGATTTACGGATTTCGCGGCGGCGATGTCAATCTTTTCGAAGAGATCAAAACCACGTTCCCTGTTGAACACATCGTTACTGAAAATTTGACACACAATTGGCGCAGCCAGAAACACATTGTGGAATTTAATAATTCTATTTTCTCCGCAGACAATCTGAAAGCATTCATTGAACGCAACAATCAACATGGTAGCGAAAAGAACGGTGACGATGGTGTTCTTTGGAGCGATGAGGACATCGAGCAGGTTTTAGATGTTTACGGGCAGGCCCAGCAAAGCCATCGCCCTGATCTTCGTGCCGGCTATGTTCATGTGGAACACATCGAGGCATCCACGAAAGAGGAACGTAACGACATGACCCGCCCTAAGCTGATTTCTCTCCTGCGGGAATTGAAGCAACGTTTTGATTACAAGGATATCGCTATTTTAACGCGCGGGAATCAAGAAATTGAAGACTTAACCAATTGGCTTTTGGAGGAAGGGATTCCTGTCGAAAGCGAGAGGACAAGTGATTTGCGGAAACATTATTTAATTCGTGAAATTTTGGCGTTTTTGAAATTTCTCGACTCACCGATCGATAATATGGCATTTGTAAATTTTATTTTAGGTGATCTTTTTAGCGCCGCTACAGGGTTGGACAGCCAACGATTGCATGATTTTGTCTTTTCGTTGCGCGATCAATTAAACAATGAAAAGGATACGTATCTTTATATGGAATTTAGGGAGGAATTCCCCGACAGCTGGCAAACATTTATCGACGAGTATTTTAAAAGTGTGGGGCTGTATCCTCTTTACGAATTGATGGTGAGCATGTTTAATCGTTTTGGGTGTTTGCAGCATTTCCCGCAAGCCCAAGGATTTTTGATGGCCTTTCTGGAGCTCATGAAAGCCCAAGAAGAAGAGTACACGGATATCACGACGTTCTTGCAATATTTTGAGGAATTGGAAGGCGAAGGAATCTATGTCCATATTGCCGACACCAATGCGGTCAAAATTTCCACGGTCCATAAGTCAAAGGGATTAGAATTCCCCGTCGTCATTATGCCATTTTTATGCATGGACATTCAGGTCGGGGCACGCGGCCCGGAAAATCCGCATTCTTATATTTTGTCCATTCGCCAAAAGGCCGAGGACAATGGCCTTTTGGTTCAGGATGATGCCAAGGCTTCGCGGAACAAAGAGAAGAGACTGGCCCTGTTACGTTTAAAAAAAGTTTATCGGCGTTTTTCCCCGGGATTGAAGAAACTTTATGATGAAGAATACAAAAAATCGTTTCATGCGGAATTAAACAGTATTTACGTGGCGTTGACCCGCCCGCAATATGAGCTTTATTTGATGATCCCTTCCCGCGCTGGGAGCGGTTTTAATTTCGCTCAATATCTCATCGCCTCCACAGAACGCGGGGAGCGGATAACGTATCAAACAACGGCCCAGGCGACGGAAAATATTATCAAGCTGCCCTGCAGCGAACATCACGATTGGATTGGTTATCTGAAAGATGAATTCACGGATGACGAAAGTGTCTTTCGTCAGCAGGAACGTCGACGGGGAGAGGCCATCCATTGCCTTCTCTCTTTTTTGGGAAATCTCCAAGGGCAGGACGAAAAGAAGCTTTTGGAAGAGGCCGCTTCGCAGGCGCGTTTGGCTTATCCGCATGCCGAGGAGTTTGACGATTATGTCCATCTTGTTAAGAATTTGTTTAAACAAAAAGACATCCGCCTCTTTTTTGACGTGAAGGATGCTGAAATTTATACGGAAAAAGAATTCATCGATCGGCATGGCCTGACAAAACGGATTGACCGTTTGATCGTTGCCAAAGATAAAATCACCGTTATTGACTTTAAAGCCGGGGGAGAGCAAGGCGATTATCAATCTCAGGTCAAGGAATACATGGCCTTAGTCAAAGAAGTTTATCCTAAACGTGCCGTTGAGGGATTTGTGGTTTATTTGGGCCCTTTTAAAATCGAGCAAGTCAATGCCTAAGATTATTACCGTCCCTTTAACAGAAAATTTTATCGATCGGCTGATGGCGTACCTCGAAGAGCATTATATGCGAAAAGGGCGCGACATGAGCCGCTTGGCCATTGTCTTTGGCGGCCATCGCCCATCGCTATTTGTGAAACGGGAGATCGCGAAACGCTGCCAACGGGCAAGTATCTCTCCGCGATTTTTTACGATTGATGAGTTTATGGGATATGTCGTCAAACAAAAAGAAAACTTTACGCCCGTGGAGGATCTGAATAATTGTTATTTGTTGTACACGTTGGCCCGGCAAGAAACACCGGATATCTTAAAAGGGCGGGAAGAATTCGACCGTTTTTTACCGTGGACGCGGGAGATTTTACAATTTATCGATCAATTGGATTTGGAAAATATCAATGACAAGGCATTGGGTAACGTTCAAGCGAATGCTGAAATCGGCTATGCTGTTCCTGACGACATTAATCGATTGCTGCAGCACATCGTTAAATTGCGCCAAGCGTATCATCAGACACTCAAAACATCCAACATGTATTCCCGTGGCTGGCAATATTTACGTGCGGCGCAATTGATCGATGCCGTGGCGTTTGACCAGTTCGATGAAATTATTTTTGCGAACTTCTTTTATTTTAACCGCAGTGAAGAAGCCGTCGTCCATAGTTTACACAAACGCGGAAAAGCGGCGTTTATTTTCCAGGGAGACCAGCGCCGCTGGCCGGTGTTACAGCGCATCGCTAAACTTTTGCAGACACCCATCGAAGAGGGCGCGGAGCCGACAACCCCGCGATTTGATCTAAAGATTTACGCGGCCTTTGATGGGCATTCGCAGGTCGGGATGGTGCGCGAACTGTTGAAGAAAATCGAACATCCTCAGAAGGCTGTCATTATGTTGCCGCAACCCGACAGTCTGATCCCTCTTCTATCGGAGATGACAGGAGTTGTCAAAGATTTTAATATTTCAATGGGGTATCCGTTGAAACGCAGCAGTGTGTACAGTTTATTCACATTTATTTTTCAGGCTCAGCTATCGCGCAAGGACGGCCGTTATTATGCCAGGGATTATTTGAAAGTGTTGCGTCATCCCTTGATCAAAAATCTTCAACTCTCCTGCGCCGCCACGGCGACGCGAATGCTGGTTCATAAAATTGAGGAGATCCTGACGGGTTCTGAACCTGGGAGATTGTCGGGCCATCTCTTTGTTGAGCTCAAGGACATCGAGCATCTGGACGACATTTATCTGTTGACCAAAGAAACAGCCAGCCGGTTGGGCTTGAATCTCAGCCGGGAGGATCTGCATCGCGACATTGCTTTCATCCACAAAATCTTCTTTGAGCATTTTGAAGGGATTGAGAATTTTCATCAATTCGCCGATGTGTTAAAGAAAATTTTGGATGTGTTGATGGAAAAAAGTTTCATGAAGAATTATCCGTTGAATATCAATATTGCCACCCAGATGTATGCGATCCAAGAAGAATTTTCGCAGGCGAGTTTTCGCAACGAGCCGTTTGCCAAAGACGAGATGTTTAAAATTTTTGAAACAAAAGTGTCCGGCGCCAAGATCCAGTTCCACGGCTCTCCCTTGAAAGGGTTACAAGTCCTGGGGCTTTTTGAAACGCGGTCTCTAAATTTTGACGATGTGATTGTGATGGACGTCAATGAAGGGACGTTGCCGAATTTACGGATCCATGATCCGTTAATTCCCCGCGAGGTGATGATCAGTTTAGGGTTGGACCGCCTTGAACTGGATGAAGAAATTCAGCGCTATCAATTTATGCGGCTCATCGCTTCGGCAAAAAATGTCCATTTGGTTTATCAGGAAAGTAAAGATAAGGAGCGCAGCCGCTTCGTCGAGGAGTTGATTTGGGAAGAACAAAAGAGGCTCTCGGGTTCTCCCGTATTTTCCAAATCTACATCAGAAGGAATGCGGGACCCCGCTGTTTCGATTTGTCCAAAGGACAAATCGAGCAGGGGAAATCCCAACCTCTCCGGCCTGCCAGATGTCCCAATCTTGCGCACGGGCTTTGAGGTCAAGGTAGTGGCTCAAAAGAAAATTGTCCCTAAAACGCCTGCCATGATCGAGCGGCTTAAAACGCACACGTATTCAGCATCGAGCATCAATATGTACCTGCGTAACCCCATGGAATTTTATACCAATTACGTTTTGGGCTTGAGGGAAAAAGAAGATCTATTGGACGAGCCCGAAGCCCGGCAGGTGGGGACGTTCATCCATGAGTTTTTGGAGGAGGTTTATGCCCCTTATATAGGGAAGGCGCCCAAAATCGACGCCAAATTCAAAAATCGTTTTGAAAAATTATTTGAAACAAATTTTGAGGGGCAATTCGGCCGCTCCCTGCGCTCCGACGCATTCTTACTTAAACGCGTGATGCAAGAGCGCCTGAACCGTTTCTTGGACAATGAAAAAGAGAATGAAGAGCGGCAGGTAAAAAAGATCCTCTATTTAGAGAAGACATTCGAAGATACCCTCGATTTATCGTGCGGGCCGGTCAAATTTAAATACGTTGTGGACCGTGTGGACGAAATGGCCGATGGCAGCATCATGATCATCGATTACAAGACAGGGGGTATTGATCAAATGCCGCGCAATATCGAGAAGATCGCCACATTAGAGCTTAACCGCCAGAACATTTTTGAATACGTCAAATCCATGCAAATCCCTTTGTATTTTCAGTTTATGGAGAAATATTTTACCGGCCAGCCCCCTACGGGGACGGTGCCCCCTACGGGAACGGTGCCCCCTGCGGGGACGGTGCAGGTGAATGCCGCTTTATACAACTTACGTACGCTGAAAATCGATAAATTCCTTAATTCCCGTATGGCTCGTACCCCTGAGCAGATCAACGCGACGTTCAAGAATGTCCTGGATTTTGTGCTGTGCGAAATCCTCAATCCCGATGTTGGATTTGAAGAGGACGAAGCCAATCAAATGGGTTTTTAGGGGAAAGGAAGCGTTTTCAAGAATCCTGGCCTCTCCCAGTCTTTTCCAGTCAATAGATGAGCCTGAGTAAGAGAGTTCAGTTTGATTGAAAGATTTTAGCAAAAAGCTCCTTTCTGCGAGATTGAACAATTTGAGC
>JAGVNC010000050.1 GCA_020053475.1 Candidatus Omnitrophota bacterium
GGATTACCTTGAGGCAGGCATCTAGGAATGGCTTCAAAAGGACCTACGGTATGGATGGTTTGAGCGTAAACTGGGGAGATAAAAGATAAAAAATAAACGAAAAAAGCAATTGAAAAAAATTTTCTTATCATATTAGAATCCAAATAGTTAAAAAACAAGGATGAAAAAAGTATAGCTTATTTAAGCAATAAAAACCAGAAAATTAAAGGGTCGAAGATGACTTCGTAGAAAAATAATTTTTTTAATTATGAAGCTAAAATTTTCCTTAATTTTAATATTGTATGTAGCCTGTGGCTGTTATTTTTTGCCAAGTGCAATGTACTATGTACTAAAGACTATCTTTTTTTCCGAATCTTTAACAACTTTCCCTATCAAATAATGCTTAATCTTTCGTTGTTTCAAATACGCCATCACGTGAGGAAGATTTTTACCGCTCACAACGATGGCCATTCCGATCCCCATGTTAAATGTCCTGTACATTTCCGGAAGGCTTATTTTACCTTTTTTTTGCAACATTTGGAATATTTTCGGCACCGGCCAGCTGCGGCGATTGAGCACAAAACATTTCCCCGCAGGCAAAATTTTCGTTAATTTTTCATAATACGCACCGCCGGTCAGATGCGCGAGGCCTTTAATCTCAAATTTTTCCAAAAGCCCCAATACTTCCCTCGTATAAATGCGGGTGGGAGTTAAAAGGACTTTGCCCCATTGTTTCACCCCGCGACGACCCAACACTTTGCGGGCTAACGAATAACCGTTGGAATGCAATCCGCTCGACGGAAGGCCGATGACACAATCTTCCGCTTTGATCCGTGAGCCGTCGATGATTTTATCTTTGTCCACAACGCCGACAACGAACCCAGCCAAATCATACTCTTGTGGCGCATACATCCCCGGCATTTCCGCGGTTTCTCCCCCGATCAAGCTGCATCCCGCCTGACGACAGCCGGCCACAATGCCTTTCACAACGTCTTTGAGGACATTAACGTTGACCTTTCCGCACGCAATGTAATCCAAGAAAAACAACGGCTTGGCCCCGCAGCAAAGAATGTCGTTCACGTTCATGGCCACCAAATCGATCCCGACGGTAGAGTGGTGATTCAGCTGTTGAGCAATCAACAGTTTTGTCCCCACTCCATCGGTCGAAGAAACCAGCACAGGATTTTTATATTGTTGATGATCCAGCGCAAATAACCCGCCAAAAGCCCCGGGACGGCGAATCACGTCCTTGGTCAAACTGCTTTTGATGGATGGGCCGACGGCCTTTAAAAAGGCATTGGCCTTATCGATGTCAACACCACTGGATTTATACGTTATGCGTTTCATGCTCACACACTGACCGTTGTTTTCGAAAGAAGGTTGTTGTTAATGTAATCGACCCCATTTTGAAAAATCCTGGCGCCGTCGCCGAATGTTCCTTTATGTTTTTGACGCGTCCACGACGGATGCTGGAGGCTCAAAAAATGCCGTTCAGGGTGCGGCATCAACCCTAAGATGCGGCCGGTTTTGTCCGTAATGCCCGCGATGTTCTCCACCGATCCATTGGGGTTATCAGGATAATGCGGCTCGCCCCCGGACGATGAACAATAACGAAACGCCACTTGGCCGTTGGTTTTCAACCATTCAAGAACGTCTTGATCGATCGTCACAAATTTCCCTTCCGCATGGGCGACAGGCAAATAAAGAATGTTGTTGTCCAGGCCTTGTGTCCAAACACTTTTCCCTTCGACCTTCAAATGGACCCAACGGTCTTCAAATTTTCCCGAATCATTAAATGTCAACGTCGCGGTCTGGGATACCGGCGTTGACGCCGAGGCCAACCCCCCGGGAAGAAAACCCGCCTTGATCATCACCTGAAAGCCATTACAGACGCCGATCATTAATTTTCCGTCGGCAATAAATGATCCGATCTGTTGGCCCAATTTGACGTTGAGTTCATTGGCGAGGATCCTACCCGAGGAAATGTCGTCGCCGTACGTAAATCCTCCGGGGATGGCAAGAATGTGGTAATCCTGCAGATGAACCTCCCCGCGCAACAGTTGATTGACGTGGACTAAGTCCACCTCGCCGCCGCTTTTCTCGAACGCAAAGGCCATTTCCCCGTCACAGTTGGTGCCGGCCGTGCGCAAAACGATGATTTTAGGCTTTCGTATCATTGTTTTTCTTTTTGGTGTAAAAATGCCGGATGGCCTCGACGACATCCTGAGGCGTATCCGCTGTCTGAAAAATCTTGAGGTCATTGCCGTCGATATTTTTCTCTTTCAGCACGGTGGACTGCAGCCAATCGACCATGCCCTTCCAATATTTGCTGTCAAATAAAATAACCGGGAACTTCTCAATCCGTTTTGTCTGAATCAGCGTAATGCTCTCAAAAAATTCATCCAGCGTCCCATACCCGCCGGGAAAAATCACAAACGCCTTGGCGTATTTGACAAACATGACCTTGCGGCAGAAAAAATAATGAAAATTAATCAGATGGTTAATGTAAGGATTCGGTTTTTGTTCAAAGGGCAGGTAAATATTAAGCCCGATCGATTCCCCTTTCGCCGCCAGAGCGCCCTTGTTAGCAGCCTCCATTTCCCCCGGCCCCCCGCCGGTAATGACGGCAAAACCTTCCTTGACAAGCAGTTGGGCTGTCTGCTCGGCTTCATGAAACCATTTGTTGGTTCTTTTTGTCCGCGCTGACCCAAAAATGCTCACCGCAGGCCCAACGCTCGAAAGCTCGTGAAAACCTTCAACAAATTCTCCCATGATCCGGAAGACGCGCCACGGATCTTCTAATTTAAAATCTTCGGCCTTTAATTCATCAATGGGAATCTTTTTCTTTTTCATCGTTCCACCTTTGGTTAAGCTCGTAGCTCTTAGAAAAATCTTTTCCTACGAGCCAAGAGCCATGAGCTACGATCTTTTTCTTTACCAGCGTAATGGTTTTTGCCAAGCTTCTTTAAGATCTTCAATATACGTGTTCACGCAGACTTGGTTCTTCAATCCATAAACAATAAATTCCGGTGTTTCCTCGACGCGGCCGATGGGAGCGATCGGTAGCCCCTGGAACAACTTTTCAAATGATCGTTGGTGGCGAGGTTCCACCTCCACGAGCAAACGCGTGTTAGACTCGGAAAAAAGAATCGTATCTTCTCTAGAGATTGATTTGTTTCCCAACGCGACACGATCCAAATGAACGGTCACCCCCAGCCCGCCGCTAAACGCCATTTCGGCCAAGGCCACCGCGATCCCGCCTTCAGAACAATCGTGGGCGGAGAGAACCAATCCTTTTTGCGCCGCCTTAAACATCGTTGCATAAATTTTCCGGCCTAATTTCGGGTCAACGCGCGGAACAGAGCTTCCCAACAGGCCATAGCTGTCCCAATAAATCGATCCCCCCAATTCATCGGACGTCTTGCCAATACAATAAATCAAATTGCCCGCTTGTTTAAAGTCCATCGTGACGGTTTTGGTGACATCGTCGATGATCCCCATCGCTGAAATAAGGATTGTCCCGGGAATCGCCCGTGATTTCCGGCCTTGCGTGTACTCATTGTATAAACTGTCTTTCCCGGAGATAAATGGGACATGATAGCCGACAGCAATCTGATAACAAGCTTCGGCTGCCCTGACGAGGCTTCCCAACCGATCGGGTTTATCCGGGTTTCCCCAGCAGAAATTATCCAAAATCGCAATGCGCTCAATGTCTCCCCCGACGGCCACAATTTGGCGGATCGCCTCATCAATGCAAGAAGCGGCCATCCAATGCGGATCGATCATTCCATAACGGAAATTAATCCCGTTCGAAATCGCCAGGCCCTGGACTGATCCCAATTTAGGCGCGATGACGCTCGCGTCCGACGGGCCGTCGCACCCAACGCCAACGAGCGGTTTAATCACGCTGGCGCCCTGCACTTCGTGGTCGTATTGGCGGATCACCCATTCTTTCGAGCAAACATTATAATGCGACAAGACATCGACCAATTTTTCATTCAAATCGCGAGGCACTGGAACACGCGGATTTGTTAATTTTGGCTTCGCCCACACGGCTTGTTTGGTGATCTGCGGGATCCCGTCGTGTAAAAAATCCATGTCCACATCACAAACCTGAGTGTCCCCATCAAAGAGTTCCAGCCGGCCGGTTTTCCTAAATTCGCCGATGACCATTGCCTCAACCGACTCAGCAGCGAACACTTTGAGAAACGCCTCACGATTTTTAGAAGGGACAGAAAAAACCATCCTCTCTTGTGACTCGGAAATCCAAATCTCGGTGTAGCTAAGCCCGGCGTACTTGAGAGGGACTTTGTCGAGTTGCACGCGGGCGCCTAACTCTTTGCCCATTTCTCCGACGGCGCTGGATAATCCGCCCGCCCCGCAATCGGTAATGGCCGAGTACAACCCTTTGTCGCGCGCTTTTAACAGAACGTCTAACACTTTTTTCTCCTGAATGGGATCGCCAATCTGGACGGCCCCGGAAGAAACGACCTCTGACTCATCGGTGAGTTCACCCGAGGAAAACGTCGCGCCGTGAATGCCATCGCGCCCTGTTTTTCCGCCGGCAACAACAATCAAATCTCCCGCGGACACGCGTTTATTCACCTGATTGTTGGGGATTAACCCCACACTGCCGCAATACACAAGAGGATTCCCCACAAATTGCTCATCAAATAAAATAGCGCCGTTGATCGTCGGAATCCCCATTTTATTGCCGTAATCACGCACGCCGCTGACCACCCCTTTCATGATCCGTTTAGGATGAAGCGTGCCGGCCGGTAACTTAGATTGGGGCAAATCGGGCGGCGCGAAACAAAACACGTCAGTGCAACAAATCGGCTTGGCCCCCAGCCCCGTCCCTAAAATATCGCGCAAGACACCGCCGATCCCCGTGTTCGCCCCGCCAAAAGGCTCAAGGGCCGAAGGGTGATTGTGCGTCTCCACCTTAAAGCACACGTGATGATCTTTGTCGAATTTAACGATCCCGGCGTTGTCATGAAACACCGACACGCACCAGGGCTTATTGATCTCATTGGTTGCCTTCATAATCGTTGATTTCAATAGATTGCGGATCAACCGGGACTGCGCCTTCCCATTGTTGTTGGAACGATAACGGATTGTCCCACGAAACGTTTTATGATAGCAATGTTCGCTCCACGTTTGGGCCAATGTTTCGAGCTCACAATCCGTCGGGTTACGCCCCATCTTCCGAAAATGCGCCTGGATTGTTTTCATTTCGTTTAAATTCAAAAACAACTGCCCTTGTTGACTGATGCCTTTTAATTGCTTCTCGGAAGCTTTCAGCAGATCGACCACAACCACATTGACAGGGCCATCGGCCTTAGGAGCGGGCGATTTCCACACAACAGGATGCTTCACCACATGCTGAATGAGTTTATTGCAAAGGATTTTGCCGACGATGTTCTCGATGGCGCGGCCTGACACATTGCCGTGAAAACAATATTTCTTCGCCGTGCGCACCGCCGACACGTTCTTAAACCCTAAATCCTGGATGCCCTTAAGCGTCGAAGCCTCGACAGGGTCCATGACGCCGGGGTGATGGGCAATTTCAATGAGATGAATTGCAGAGGCCGCGGGCGGTTCTTTAAACCCTTCGGCTTGAACAATGGCGTATTCTTGAGTGACAGGATCAGCCAGCAATCTGCGGCTGACATTGCCGATCTCTTGCTGGGACAAAGCACCGTCGATATGATACACATCCACGACATCCACGCGAGTAATTCCGGATAGCCCGGAATCGACAATATCCTTGCGGATACTTCCGCCGTGAGGATCAAAAACTCCTGGTTTGTGTTTGACTTCGACGCGCCAAATCATGAGAGGTTATTGAAGGGAAACTCTATTATTTACTGATTCTACTTAACACTTCTTGATAGGCTTCTTCGATATTTCCCAAATCATGCCGGAAACGGTCTTTGTCCAACTTCTTTCCTGTCCCCATTTCCCAAATGCGGCAGGTGTCCGGGGATATTTCATCAGCCAGAATGATGTTGCCTTTATATCGGCCGAACTCTAATTTAAAATCAATCAATTCCAAATTTAAATTAGCGAAAAACTTCGCCATCAACTCATTGATCTGAAACACGTATTCCCTGATCGTGGCAATCTCTTGGGGGGTCGCTAATCCCAACGCCTGGATGTGGTCTTCGTTGATTAGGGGGTCGCCTAAATCGTCACGTTTGTAACAAAATTCCAGGACAGGGTTCTTCAACTTACGCCCCTCTTCGATCCCCAGAAGACGGCATAACGATCCGGCAGACCGACGACGGAGAACAACCTCGACGGGCACGATTTGGACTTTCTTCACCAGCATTTCCCTGTCGCTTAAATGTTTCACAAAGTGGGTGGGAATCCCTTCGGATTGTAAGAATTCGAAAATTTTCGTCGATATTTTGTTGTTCATGACGCCTTTTTGATCGACGGTCCCTTTTTTGGCAGCGTTAAACGCTGTCGCGTCATCCTTGAAATATTGGATCACATAATCGGGCTGATCGGTGGCATAAAGGATCTTCGCTTTCCCTTCGTAAAGTTTTTCTCTTTTCTCCATCAGAGCACCTCGAGCGTTGATGTTGGCCTAAAAAGTCTTACTTAAGACCGACTCGTTTAAAAATTAAATCGTTGTGACGGGTATAATATTTAATATCAAAACACGCGTCGATCTGGTTAGGATTCAAATATTTTCTCACCTTGCGGTCCCGGTTCAAAATGTCTTTGAAATCGGATGTTTCCTGCCAAACCTGCATCGCGCAACGCTGGATGACTTCATAAGCCGCTTCGCGTGTCAGCCCTTTCTTCATGAGTTCGAGAAGGACGCGCTGCGAATAAATCAATCCGTTGGTTTTTGTCAAGCTTGCGATCATGTTTTTGGGATAAACCAACAACCCGTCGATGACCGGGATAAGTTTATGGAACATGTAATTAAGGATAATCGTGCTGTCCGGCAGGATGATTCGCTCCACAGATGAATGGCTGATGTCGCGTTCATGCCACAAGCTGATATTTTCAAACGCGGCCTGGGTATTGGACCGCAACAGGCGCGACAATCCGGAGATTCGTTCGCAGATGACAGGATTGCGTTTGTGAGGCATCGCGGAAGACCCAATCTGTCCCTTAAAGAACGGCTCTTCGACTTCCAACACTTCCGTCTTTTGCAAAAGGCGGATTTCCGTCGCGATTTTATTGAGCGTTGAGCCGATCAATGCTAACGTTATGACAAATTGGCAATGATGATCGCGCTGAATGATTTGGGTGGCGATATTGACAGGTTTAAGATTCAACTGCTGGCAAACAAATTCTTCGACATAAGGATCAATATTGGCGTACGTCCCGACGGCGCCGGAGAGTTTCCCGTAACGCATTATTTCGCGGGCTTGTTCCATGCGCTCCAAACTGCGGCGCATTTCATCATACCAAACAGCCAGTTTCAATCCGAATGTCGTCGGCTCGGCATGCACACCGTGGGTACGGGCGATGCAGGGCGTATCTTTATATTTTTTGGCCTTCATTTTAAGGACGGCCAACATCTTTTTGATGTCCACTAATAAAATATCGCTCGCCTCGACGCATTGGACCGACAACGACGTGTCCAATAAATCCGACGATGTCAACCCCATATGCAAATAGCGGGCTTCCGCGCCGATATATTGGCCGACATTATTGATGAAGGCCACAACGTCGTGTTTGGTTTTTTCTTCCAGGCGCTTGACTTCTTCAATATCGAATTTGGCGGTTTTTTTGATCTTCTCCAAAGCCTTTTTGGGGATAAGCCCGAGCTTACACATCGCTTCGCAGGCCAAAACTTCAATCTGAAGCATAATTTCGAATTTATGCTTATCCGACCAGATGTTTCCCATCTTCGACAACGTATAACGTTCAATCATGCCTTACTCCCGTCAATTTTCGTCCGCCACAATTCTTGGCGGAACGAGGCTCACCCAAAGGCGGCCTTCTTAGGTTAAATCGATGATTTTCTATATGATTTTGGGACTGAAAAATTCTTTGGATAGGATGAAAAGTCATTGAATCCCAATATGTTATTATGGAAAACGGAGATTAATATACCAAAGATTATCTAGACGGTCAATTGAAATTAAAAAAAATAGGCC
>JAGVNC010000100.1 GCA_020053475.1 Candidatus Omnitrophota bacterium
AATAGCAAACTTATCAAGTCGATTCGTCAGAAAATTCAGAACTTTTTACCTGTCCACTTTTAATTCGTAAAGTGTCCACTTTTAAAAAGTTGGTAACAGTGTCTTTATTGGCAATTTCAATTCAATGTCAAGGGGCCAAATCAATGGCCTGGGCATTAAGAATTTCAAGTGTTGACATATCCTGAAGATAAACGATGATGGAGCTTTGGCCAGGATCCCAGGATTTAGGTTTCAGCAGGTGAATTTCCCCTTCATTGGACGTGACGGGCGTGGAGATAAACGATCGGACAACATTATTATGTTTAAGGGACCGGCCCGCATTTTCTCCCCGGGTAACTTGGTTTTCCAGATTGCGTTCAACAAGTGCTGTGTGTAAGACTTGTCGTTGAGAAGTGGCCGGAGTCATATAGGCGATATCAAAATAATCATGCGTATCGTTTTTGATCAACACATCAAGCGTCTGCGCAGGTTGAATCGTCAAATAGTGCTCAATGAATTTGTTAGCGGTATTCTCTTTTGAACCGGTAAAGGCTTCCCTCCCGTTAATAATCATCTGCGGTGTATAAGTGGCTATCCCTAAAATGCTGTTGTAATGCCGTTGCCTCTGGCTGAAGTACGGGTGGCTAAAAGGATCCACCCAGCCTAATTGATTCCAATAATCCACATGAAAACTTAAAGGAAACACGCGTGTATTGTTTCTCCTTGCTTGTTCAATGAGTTGGCTTAATAGATTATCAGCCGGTGGGCAGCTTGAACAGCCTTCGGAAGTAAACAGTTCGACCACAACAAAAGGAGATTGCGGTTGATCAGCAGCCTGGACGGGCGACAAAAAAGTAAGCAAAGCAGCAGCTGTTAAAGAAAAATTTTTATAGAAAAAGTTTTTATCGTGAATGAGCATGCGAAAGTGAATCTGAAGTTTCGGCCAAGAGAGTCGATCCCTGGCAACTGATGAGATCGACTCTTTTTAGATGATTATGCAAATCGATGTTCGAGGGCATCAACGCCCGGACAAAATTGTCCGTCATCCCTGCTGCCATTCCTCCTTTTGTTTCTTCAAACAGGACTTCTTGGGTCGTTCCCACAAGGGATTGATAAAAAAGATCGCGTTTACGTTGACTCAGATGACGCAGGGTTTTGCTTCGTTGATGAATCACAGCGGGATCAACGGCCCCGGGCAAGTGGCCGCTCTGGGCCATCGTTCTCTTAGAGTAGCTAAAGACATGAAAATAATGAATCGGGAGGGTTTTTAATAAATCAACAGTTTGTTGGAAGTGTTCGTCCGTTTCTCCCGGGAAGCCGACAATGACATCGGTTCCGATACAGATTTCCTTGACGGTATTATTGGTATATTGAACAAATCGCGAAAATTCTTCAACAGTATATTTGCGTTTCATTTCTTGCAGAATGGTATTGTGCCCGCTTTGTAAGGGAATGTGAAGATAACGGCAAAGCTTGCTCCCTTCGGCCATTTTTTGAATCAATCGATCGGGAATTGTCGTTGGTTCAATCGAGGAAATACGAATGCGTTTAAGCCCCTCAATTTGTTCCAACGCCTCGATAACGTCTAAAAGATTCTTCCCTTCATCTTCGTAAGTGCCGACGTTGATGCCGGTAATGACGAGTTCTTTGTGCCCGGCCGCCGCCAGGGCATTAGCTTCGAGGAGAATATCATCAAAAACACGGCTCCGGGCCCGGCCGCGGGCATAGGGAATTTCACAAAACGAGCAAAAGAAATCGCAGCCATCTTGGATTTTAATGTTCGCGCGCGTATGAAATCGGTCGATCCCAACGGCAGGCATCGTAAAACGTTCTCGATGGATCGTTGGGGTGATGACTTGAGGAGGGGCTTGAGGTTCAGTGGCCTCAACGATGGCTTGTAGGCCCATTTTAACTCCATTGCCCACCACCCACTGGACATTGGGAAGATGGGCGAGTTTTTCTTTTTGCATCTGGGCTTGGCAGCCGATCAAGGCGATGCGCGTGCTGGGATTAAGCCGGTTGACTTTGGAGACTAAGCGGCGGGTTTCTGCGTCCCCATTTTCCGTGACCGTACAGGTGTTGATGACAACGACATCAGCGGGGTGGTTAAAATCAACTACATGATACCCATCGTTTTCAAACGTTCGTTGGATCACGGTGGTTTCGCTTTGATTTAAACGACATCCCAGCGTATAAAACGATATGGTTTTTTTGCTAGGATTTTTGACCATTTTGTTGTTTGATGATTTCTATGGTGGGTAAAAATAAATACCATTTCCCATCCACGGTCCCGACAGCGTAGGCAAAAAGTAAGCTGCTCGGTTGGTCGGTGTTGCGTTTAAAAATGTAAATAATGTGGCTAGGGGCACTAGGATAAACGAGTGATTTTTCCGGCGTTTGGTATGTGTTTGTCGCCGCATCAAACCCACCGGTTTCTCGAATATCGACGATTTTAATTTCAGAACCATTAGGAATTTTGTTTTGGCTTAGTAGTTTTAATGTCCTCTTGTATTGTTCAGGATTATTTCTTTTCAGATGTTGGACAGATGCAGGCAGGATCATCTTTTCCAATTTCTTTTCTTGCGACAAATTCATGGCATCAACGATTTGTTTAATAAAATCGGTGACGCTCGTGGATTGGGCGAAGGCCGGGGTGGCCAAGCCTAAAAGTGAACTGATGATGGCATAGTGGATGATTTTGCGCATAACATCTCCTCTTGTTTTTAGTTTTAGATTTTTACACTTAGCCAGCAGATGAGCAGCCAGCCAATAAGAAAACATGATCCTCCGATGGGAGTTAAAAATCCGATCCAGCGGATCTCAGTGACCGCCAGGACATAAAGGGATCCGGAGAAAAAAAGAATTCCCAAAATAAAAAATATTCCTGCCCAGGAAATTTTAGGGTCGGCTGACAACGTGCTTAACCAAGCAACGATAAAAAGTGCCAAGGCATGTAAGCTGTGGTAAAACACCGCTGTTTTGTAAGTATCGAGCAGATAAGGAGAAAGTTTGTTTTTAAGGCCGTGCGCGCCAAAGGCCCCTAGGCTGACAGCTAAAAACATCAGAATACTGGCGCATTGAATCCATTTCAGTGCCATTATAAGTCCTTTTTCAAGAAAGGGTTAACTTGAGAAACCCATTGTAAAGCTTTCTGTAATCCTTGGCAAGTTGCTTTTATGCGCAAATCAAAAAGCGCGTTACCGCTTCGGCTCGTGCGTAAATAGGCGTTGATCAGGTCAACATTTTCTTGTAAGGACGGGACACCCATTTTGTCTTCTTTTTCCACGGTCACGCCTAACTCGATCATCGGATTAAATTCAAATTCTCCGCGCTCATATATTCCTTTGTCGTTTTGAGCCGAACAAAGAATTTTAGCCGATCGCATCAGAGGGAATGCAACAGTCCCTTCAATCCCGTTACGCACAATAATGGCGCGCTTAAATCCGGCGCGTTCACAGATGTTAAGCATTTTTTCACCGTAAGGCGGATGAAAGGCCGACGCGATGATCACATCGGCATTCAGCGGATTGACAAATCGTTCCAGTGTCGCCATAAAGGGGCGTTTAATCGTTTGTCGGCGGATATCAACCCAGCGGTCCATGGCCGGAGACAGATCGGCTTGATTCAAATACCACCCTAATGGTGGTTTTAATGAGCCGAGATCCTGGGGGATTTTAAGCAGACGGCCGTTAAGTTTTTGGGCCACATCAAAAAGGTTAAAGACGAGTTTTGGCCCACTATTCCTTCCCACTAAGCTGACAACGCGGGTATGCGATTTTTGTAACGTATCCGCGACAACGGGAGTAATCATAAAGGAATGGTCAACGCCATCAAAAGGCTCGGCGAATTGAATCACCGGATCGCCTTTGGGCACCGGCGTTTTGAAAGAATCAACAATGGTGTTTTGCAGGCTTGCTAAAAGGCCGGCGTATTCATCGTCGGTTTCGTAACGGACACGCAGAAGGCTAGCGATTAACCCACGCAATGCATCTGTGGGCAAATCAGACAGAAGAAAATCGCCTAACGTTTGGGCTGTGATTTGATCCAGTGTTTCGGCGTTTAATAAACGCACGGCAATCGCTTTAATGGCGGAGGGAACTTCGGGTGATAATGTGTCAATTAAGCGTGCCGGATTTTCCAACGTCCCAGGAGCGAAGGCTTGGAACAGTATTTTTTCATCTTCGGTCAACCCTTTGATGAAGAGGGCTCCCCAAAATGCCCCCCAGGCAGATGGAGAACCTGTCCCTTGCTTCGCTTCTTGAAGAATTTCCTGGATAAGGCCGGGAGGCAAAGGCTTGCTCCCTCTTTTTCCTATGCCAATCGTTTTGATGCCGCGTTGAAGCGCTGATCCCTGGCTGATCGTATCGTGAGCCATCAATCGCCTTTCTAGAAAAACATATTTGCTTCTAAATGTTTGTTTAGTATACTGGGATTTAACGAGAAAATCAACGATTGCAAGATGGGATAATTTGGGTATAATAGGCACCACTCATTCATCCGTCAACGTTTGATGGTTAACGAAGCCCGCCTGCCTGCAGGCAGGCGTCGTTTTATGTCAAATAATTAGATAAATGAATATCGGACCCTTAAAATTTGATAAACCTATTGCCCTTGCTCCCATGGAAGATGTGACGGACACGGCTTTTCGCCTTATCTGTCGGCGCCTGGGGGCGGATATTGTTTACACGGAATTCACAAGCAGTGAAGCGATTATCCGTAATATTCCTAAAGCGTTGGTCAAAATTAAAGTCACCGATGAGGAACGCCCTGTTGCCATTCAACTTTTCGGTGGCCTCGAAGCATCAATGGAAGCTGCCACTCAAAAGGCCGAAAGTTTTGGCCCGGATTTTATTGATATTAATTGTGGATGCTGGGTCAAAAATCATGTCGCGCGTGGCGAGGGCGCGGCGCTTCTTAAAAATCTTTCCCATTTTGAAAAAATTGTTCGCTCCACGGTGCAGGCCACCAAACTCCCCGTGACCGTCAAAACACGATTAGGCTGGGACGATCAAAGCATTGTGATTGTGGATGTCGCCAAGATGGTTGAACAGGCCGGAGCGAAGGCCCTGGCGGTCCATTGCCGCACCCGTAGCCAGGCGCACGAAGGCGAAGCGGATTGGACGTGGTTAGAAAAAATTAAAAAAGCCATTAACATCCCTTTGTTTGGAAATGGAGATGTGACGACGCCTGAAGATGCCAAGGAAATGTTTGATTTAGGCTGCGACGGTGTCATGATCGGGCGCGGGGCCATCATCAACCCGTGGATTTTTCAACAATCCAAACATTATGTGCAAACCGGCGAACTTCTCCCTCCTCCTTCATTAAAAGAAAAGGTGGAATTGTGCATTGAGCATCTTAAACTGGCTGTGCACTTGAAAGGCACGCACGCCGCGATTCTGCCGTTCCGCAAACATTATGCCGGTTATTTCAAAGGCATACCAAATGTTTCTCAGCTGCGTTGTGATTTAATGCAATTGAATGAATTGAATCAAGTTGTTGATCGGTTGTATCAATTTTTAGAAAGCAATTCTCAGCACGTACTCCTTGCCGGAAAGATATGATCACTTATTCAAAAGGTTTGGGAGTTTTTCTTTCTCTCGCGTGGATTTTCATTCCATCTTTCAGTAGCGCTGATGTGATTCAGCTCAAATCCGGGCAGGTCATCAACGGAACCATTATCGAACGAACTGACCAGCATATTCGTGTCGATGTGGGCGTGGCAGTCCCCGTGACTTACTTTGCAGAAAATATTTCAACAATTGATGGAGTTTCTTTCTCATCCTCGCCGTCGGCGATTCCTAAAAAAGCTGTTCCTCCTCCAACTACCAAAGCCCGAAGTGATCACACGTCCTCTGTCCAACATACAAAAACTCAACCAATTGAAAAAAATATGGCCAGGCCTTTGCCGCCCGTCTATCAGCGGCTGAAAGAAATTAAAGAAGAAGAAGAAAGAAAAGAAGCGTGGGCCCGAGCGCCTTGGGATCAAAAATTACTACGTTATTTACAATCAATTCCTCTTCCTCTATTATTGTTCTTGAGTTTGGTTTTTTATCTGATTTGTTGCTGGCCTGTCATGTTGATCGGGGATAAGCTAGGAATCGATAATCCCTGGATGGCATGGGTCCCTATCTTGCATCAGATCCTTGTTGTGCGGATGGGAGAAAAACCATTGTGGTGGGCCATCCTTCTCTTTGTCCCTTTCTTGAGTTTGATTGCGAAGGCCATTGTATGGATGCGGATCACGGATTTATTGCAACGGCCTTTTTGGTTAGGGATTGCAGCCGCTGTCCCCGGGTTTAATCTGATGGTCCCTTGGTACTTAGCGTTAATGAGAACACGATGATGTCAAAAAAAATAATTTCCCCTCTCTTTATATTTCTTTTCGGATTTACGCTGATTCTTTCTGCCGAAACAATTGAATTTAAATCCGGCGATGTCGCCACCCTTCCCATTCTTAAATTCGCCAATGATTTCATCACCGTTCAGGCACTCGATGGGGCTGAACAACAATTGAATTATTCTCAAATCGACAAGATTGACGGCAAGTCCGTCTTTTATTCTTCAGCAACGGTCCGCCATAAACCACCGCCAGCCGATATTTCTCAACCCATTAAACGCGAAATAACGCGCTATCAATGGCGCCTGTCGCATCAATTTTCTAAATTGAAAATGGATATTGCGCCTTCGACCATCTGGGCGCTGATGGGGTTGTTGTACATCGCTTTTTGTTTTCCCTTAAGATTGATTGCTGAGAAATTAGAGGTTCCTCACAGTTGGATGGCCTGGATTCCCATTGCGCAGATGTTTTTAATCTTAAGAATGGCCGGGAAACCGCTTTGGTGGTTTCTATTATTATTGATTCCTCTGGTGAACATCATCATCATGGTGTTGGTGTGGATGGCGGTTGCTCAAGCCTGCGGGAAATCGCCCGTCTGGGGCCTGACGGTCATTGTCCCTATCCTGGCGTTCTTTGTGATTTGGTACTTAGCTCTATCGAAGGCCCCTGAACCGAAGAAAGAATCCTCAGATAAAAAGAAAACAAACGGAGAGGATACGCCCCCCAAAACGATAGAAAAACCTTCACCGGCAAAACCAAAGACGGAATATCGGATTCATGGTTATGCCCCTAGGCCCTCTCCGCCTCCGCCTCCACCTTCTTCTCCTTCTTCGCCTCCCTCGGAGAATCCTTCAGTATGAAAACGCATGATGTGATTGTCATTGGATCGGGCGGCGGCGCTAAAATCACCTCTCCTGCCGCGCGCTTGGGGTTAAAAGTCGCCTGCATCGAGAAAGATCAACTCGGCGGGACTTGCCTTAACCGCGGGTGCATCCCTTCCAAGATGCTCATCCATCCGGCGGACGTGGCCTCGGAAATCAAAGAAGCCAAGAAATTTGACATCCACAATGACCCCAATTTTCAAGTCAACTTTGCTAATTTGATAACACGCATTTCCACCACAGTGGATGCGGATTCAGCTAGCATCGAAGCTGGATATAATAAAAACCCCAATATCGATTATTACCGCGGACAAGCGCGGTTTGCCGCTGATAAAGTTGTTGAAGTTAACGGCGAGACGTTGACTGCCGATAAAATTTTTATTGCTGTCGGGACGCGTCCGCAGATCCCTCAAATTGAAGGATTAGAAGGCACGCCGTACATGACAAGCACGGATGCGCTTCGCAACACAAAGCTTCCCAAGAAAATGATCGTGCTGGGCGGCGGGTACATTGCGGTGGAATTGGGATATGCGTACGCGGCGCTGGGCTGTGAAGTCCATTTTCTTGTGCGCAGTAAACTTCTCCGTCGGGAAGACGGGCAAGTCAGTGATGAATTCAACCGTGTGTTTGCCCAGAATCATCATGTCCATTATGGCGCTGTCCCTACAAAAGTAAAATATCAAAATGGAATTTTTACTTTAACCTGCCAAGACAAAGATGGAGGAAAAGAAATTTCTGCGGATGCGCTTCTTGTTGCTACCGGTATTGTTCCGAATACAGATACATTAGGGTTGGAGGCAACGAATATTAAGGTGAGTGAAAAAGGATTTATTGTTGTTGATGATTATCTACAGACAACTGTTCCCGGTGTTTGGTCCATGGGCGATTGCATCGGGCGGTATTTTTACCGTCACAGCGTGAATTTTGAAGGTGAATATTTATTCCGGACGATTTTTGAGGACAAAACCAACGGCCGCGAGCCAATTCAATATCCGCCTGTCCCCCACGCCATTTTTACCCGCCCGCAAGTGGCCGGTGTTGGCAAAACAGAAGAACAGCTCAAAGCGGAAGGTGTTGATTATGTGGTCGGTGTGAATCCCTACAAATCAAGCGCGATGGGGATGGCTTTGTTATCGGACCATGGGTTTTGCAAGATTTTGATTGAACGAAAGACGAGAAAAATTTTAGGCGCGCATATTATCGGCCCTGAAGCTTCCGACATGATTCACATAATTATCGCGTTTATGAATAAAGATGGGACACTCGATGACCTTCTTAGGATGATATACATCCACCCCGCCCTTCCCGAAATCGTCCGCAACGCGGCGAGGAAAGTAAATAAAATAGAAATAAAATAGGGACAGACACTATTTTCTAAAAATAGTGTCTGTCCCTATTTTAGGGCGACCTCTTGGCCGGGGAGTCATTTTGATATTCAATTTTTCTTCCATCCTTTGAATAAATTCTGTCGACCCGAAAATTAGCCCTTTGCGGGAGCTCTCCCGGAGTTTATGCAGTTGTTTTTTATCTTCCTCCTCTGTTAGATAATTTCTCCAAGATGGGACATTAATATATTCTTTGATGTTCGCGAGGCGGATGATTTTATATTCTGTCCCCAAATGAGCCCTAGCAGATGACCAGGTGTAATCCCAAGCGTATTTAACCATTCCTGCTCGGACTGGATTGCATTCCACGTAACGAATCGCTTCGATAATATGATCCCCTGCAAGCAAACAGGAATAAAATCTTCCTTGCCAGAGGTGCCCCACTCTTTTTCGTTTTATATTAAAATAATGGGCATATTTCATGTGGGCAACACTAAAAAGTTTGGCCAATGAGTTTTCCGTGAGTGGCTTAACAATAAAATGAACATGATTATCCATCAGGCAATAAGCATAAATAGATATTTCAATAGTTTCCCTGGATTCTTGAATGTATCTTAAATAGGTGGCCCGGTCGATGTCGGATTCAAACACGTTCTCGCGAAAATTTCCCCGTTGCGTCACGTGGTATAAATATCCCGGGATAACAAGACGTCCCATGCGTGGCATAAAAAATCCCCCTTTTCTTTTGCTGAAACCAGTTGGGGGATTTTGTTGAATGGCTTATATTATCAAGGAAATTAAATAGTGTCTGTCCCTATTTTGTGGTGCAGTATTCCGGCTTATAGATAACGGCCTTTAAACTGCCGTTGTATTCTTTATAGGCGCCCAATTCATTCGGATAAAGGATTTTATTGAATTGCCAAGATATTCCGTCTTGAGAAAAGCCAATGAAACCGTTATTGGCGGTGGCGATCCAAAGGGATTGACTCCCTGTGAGCCCATTGTGAGTGACGTCAAAAATCGTCGTGCTTGAAATCCCTTGAGGAGTTCGTTTGGTCCAACTTTTTCCATCGCTTGATGTGTAAATCTTGGCATTTTCACCAACGGCGACCCAGAGTGGCATCGCTCCTTGGAGCCCTGTTTGGCTAAAGCTTACGGATTTAAAGATAAATGCGCCTAAATCCAAACTTTTCCAAGAGAATGCATCATCATCTTCAGAATAAACGATTTTCCCAGAACCTCCCACGGCCACCCAGATCCCGTCATATTCAGATATTCGCTGATAGGCAATATCATTGAAATCATTTTTAGGAAATCCGCTGGTGTTGCTGCTCCACGTTTCCCCATCAAAAGATCGGGATATTTTTCCATTGTTTCCAACAGCCACCCAGTAAGAGTCTTTTCCTAAACGCCCGTTATGCGCAATTGATTTAAGGGCTGTACCTCCCGTTTGGGGATTACAGCATTGAAGCTCAGGATAATAAGTGGTTAACCATGGGGATGCATATCCGCCAAGATTCCATTGATATTCGTCGAAATTGTTCGTTAACTCCGCCCGCATAAGTTTGCCGTCTGTCCCAACAGCGATCCATACAGGATTGCCTGTTGCGTAAGTCTCTGCATTTTTAGCAACTTTTAGAATTTCTTTTGCTCCGAAAAATTTAGCAATAAATGATTCATTGGAAATTTGACTCCAATAAGGAGAGTCTTCTAAAGGACTACTAATGGCAATGATCCCGTTGTTCCCAACGGCTTCGAACCGATAATTCATCCCTGATTCGGCAATATTAGGAGAAACGCCAAATGTAATGTCGTTATAATCTCCTTTTTCGACAGGATTACTGGTGGAGCTAAGGACTTCAACATTTTGCCAAAAGCTGGTTTTCCCTGAATCGGAAGTGAATACGGCCCCTTTCCCATCTTTCCCTCCAACGATAACCCATTTTTCTTTCCCGCAATATCCTGACGGAGCATTTTCTAATTTGCATGTATCATTGCAGCATTTCCACTCATCTCCAATGTTTTGACAATTCAGGGCAATGCCCTGAGGCGTTCCCCAGTCACATTGCTCTCCTTCATCAACAACCGCATTTCCGCATTTATTGTATAAATAGGCGCATTCATCGGTCACTTTCATGCAATAGCCGATGCCGCCTTGATGGGCCCCTTTGCCCAAAGTAATATTTTGTCCGACGTTATTGGTGGCCCAAACATCAAGGCCGTTAAATCCCTCGGGAGCCGTGAACGCGCTGCGCATCGGCCCGCCGAGAGAAAGGTCCGCATTGGTGATTTTAAAGCCGGCTTGAGCAACCGCCGGAGTTTGCTTTAAATTACTATTCATCGCTTCCTCAACTTTTAAACTATCAGGAAAAGCAAGCCAGTTATAATGTCCCCCCATGGGAATGGATGTTGTCAGATCACTTGTAGGATACATGCTTAAAGCGATCAAAGCGCCTCCTTCATTAATATATTTTTGAAGTTCACAGCGACGGGTTGTTAATTTCTCTAAATCGTCAAGGCTGATCCCCCCGGATAACGCGGTGGTGCCGCCGTCACTTAATTGCCCTTGCGTCGTTGGGACGGCGATTATTTTATAATCTTTAAAATTGACCGAATCAATGTCATCCCCTGAGGCTGTCGTGACGCTCTCGGGAATACCGGCCGCGGCACTAGCGCTTTGAAAAGCTTTATAGGATTGGTTCCAGAAGTAAAGCGTGTCGCCTAACAGTAATACCCCTTTCCCTGTATTTGACGATGGGGCCGTATTATTGAGAAATTTTAAACTTTGCTCGAGAAATTTCCAGCCGCCCTGATCAGTGCTTCCTATGAAATCTCTGGCTCCGCCATCGAGAATCACCGGGCCGTTAGGTTTATCGAACAGGATGCATTGATTTTCTCCGGGGGTTGGAATAAGGCTGCAGTAGGGATCACCTGTCTCATCATTCGTTTTACATTCGGTATGATTGCATTGCTGATTGCTAGTGCAGGAGGCTATTCCAGTCCCAAATTTTTTAACGCATGTCCCTTTAATGGTTTCTTTTTGATGGGAGGAAGGCAGTTCTTGAACTGTTATGGGCGATTTATCACCCATGCTATTATCACCCATGCTATCAGAAGAAGCCAAAACTGTACCGGTCATCGTCAATGATGTACTCGTAGCGGGAATTTCGATTTGTCCGCAAACCCAGTCGTTGCAGTCATTATCGCTTTCACACTCATCGGAAGATTGTGATCCTCCCCCGCTTGTTATTTCAGCACAGCGGCCAGTCCCATCCGCATTTTTCACGCAAGACTTATACGTGAATTCTCCTGGGTCAATAACACCGCCGCTGGGATCGCCTGTCGTGTGCCCTCCTGTGCCTCCACCGGGAACAAAAGGCGGGTCAACGGGATCGCCGGGGACCTGAAATCCCAACGCTTCTGAAGGAGCGACAGAATGATTCGTAAGCATCAGCGCGAAGGGGATGAGCAGAAAAGAAAGAAATAAGATGCTAATACGTTGTTTCATGATTTACATTTTAGCTAGAATGGTTTTCTTCCGAAAAGAACAAACTAAGTATGCCATAAAATTGGTCAGAGGGCAAAATTTTTTTGCCTACCGTGTAAAGACAAAACTAAAATGTCCTATTCTTAGCAAAACAGAAATGTCCTATTTTGAGGGTTCAAAATTTTTGAAAGTACCCCAAGAGCGATTCTTATC
>JAGVNC010000026.1 GCA_020053475.1 Candidatus Omnitrophota bacterium
CGTGCTTCTCACACGCCGCTTGTTTGACTGCTTTTATCGAAAGGATACTCCTTTTTTTCAGCTCTTTCTACTCAATCTCCAACATTTGAGTATAACTCCGAGAGGATCATAATCAGGATAGTCCGAATTACAAAAAAGATGGGCCTAAGATTCATTTTGATCTGGCCGGTTATGATATTTTATTTTGGGATACAAATAATCTTGGTGTTTTCAGCGCTGAATTGGAAAAAAGAATTAAGCGAAGACTTGTGACGCTTCCTACCTTTGCGGTGAAGATTAAAGAAACGCTTCGTGATAGTGAATGGATGAAGAATCATGAAACAATCGCCCTAGCAAATTTGAAAAAATCAGACAAAACCGGGTTCATGGAGGTTCGGATGATTCTTCCAGAATCAAACTTGAATATACCGCAGGGAGAGTTATTAAAAGTTGCCGATAAAGCAACGATCCACACATTTGGCTGGCCGATTGGAGTAGTGCTGAACAACAGGGATGAATATAGGCCTCGACCTAAAACAGATGGGATTGTAGCTGATATTGATACGGGAGACCATTATGATTATTGGGCAATCAGAAAAGACGGCGCTTACTACTTGTTAAAAAGCTTATTTGAGGATTCGAGGAAGTCCGGACATCTTTTTTTCAATACACGAATAGTTCGAATCACAGAAACTTTGTTATATGCAGTGCGTCTTTACACAGGTTTTAATGTGCCAGCCAATTCTCGGATTATAATTGGTATAAAGCATGGTGGTTTAAAAGATAGAGTGCTTACGTCTTCTAGCTTTTCAAGAGACCTTAGCTATGAGCGGAAATCGACCGAAGATGAGGTGTACACAGAGATTGATACGACGATTGAGGAGCTTGAATCAGAACTGCCCACCCAGGTCGAGTCATTTATCAAACCATTGTTTGTTTTGTTTGATTATTTTGAGCTTAGTAGGAATGTATTAGAAGATATGGTGAATAAATTTGTTGAAGGTAAAGTAACGTGAAAATCTAGCGAAGGTAAAAAAAAGACCCCAATGGTTGTTTCTGGGGATAAAAAGTTTTACTTTCTATCTCTCCCGTAGAAAGCCCCGATCCCCCTTGATTTTCCCCGTTTATACCGCTCGAGGGCGTATAGTTTATCGGAAATTTATCGGAAATTTAACGGCAAAATGAATGGCCGCCCATCAACCATATTCATGGTATCAGGATAGACCCATAGGGGCGGTAATTTTATTAAGAGTATTAATAATATTTATTATTATCCCCGGCATTTTTCTTGACAAAAAGACGCGGTTTGCTATAGTGATCCAGGCTACACAGTAGTCCTACCAATACTTCCCACAAAACGTTTGGATTTGATGAAAGACGCAATTTTATATTTGGAAGACGGGGCCAGTTTTAAAGGCCACGCCCTCACCGTCCCCGGAGAAAGTGCGGGCGAAGTCGTCTTTAACACCGCCATGTCCGGCTATCAAGAAATCTTGACCGACCCTTCTTACGCCGGCCAGATCGTCGTGATGACATACCCTTTGATTGGTAACTATGGGGTGAATAACGAAGACGTGGAATCCAACAAAATCCACGTCAAGGGCTTCGTCGTCAAAGAATTCTGCCGCCACCATTCCAATTACCGGGCGACCCAAAGCCTGGTTGATTATCTTAATGAAAATAAAATTTTAGCTATCGAAGGGGTTGATACGCGCGCCTTAACACGGCATTTGCGCGTGAAAGGCGTGATGCGCGGGATCATTTCTACACAAGATTTTGATCTGAAAAGCTTGGCTGAGAAGATGAAGAAAGTTCCTTCGATGGAAGGGGCGGACTTGGTTAAAGACGTGACGACCGCGCAAAAATACGTGTGGCCGCGCAACGGCGGGCCGGAACCAAAATTTAAGGTGGCCGCCATTGATTGCGGGATTAAATTTAATATTTTGCGCATCCTGACCAAGATGGGGTGTGAAGTCCATGTGTTTCCGGCCAAAGCGACAGTCCAAGAGATTATGGCGGTCAAGCCCGACGGATTATTTTTGTCCAACGGCCCGGGCGATCCGGCAGCGGTGACGTACGTGATTGAAACGGTGAAACAATTTTTTGGGAAGATGCCGATTTTCGGGATTTGTTTAGGCCATCAGATTTTGGGATTGGCATTCGGCGGAGGGACGTTTAAATTGAAATTCGGCCATCACGGGGCCAACCATCCGATCAAAGATTTACTGAATGAAAAAATCGGCATCACGTCGCAGAACCATGGGTTTTGCGTGAGCATCAAAGGGTTAAAGCCTGATGAGGTCGAGATGATCGACATCAACCTCAATGACCAAACATTGGCGGGCATTCGGCACAAAAAATTCCCGATCTTTTCCGTGCAGCATCATCCGGAAGCCTCGCCGGGGCCGCACGATGCCCAATATTTGTTTAAGCACTTTATTGACATGATGGAAAAACAGCAAACAGCCGCCAGTTAATAGTCGCTAGTCGCTAGTCGCCAGAAAGATTTGCCGGCGACAGGTGACCGGCGATCCCCTGAAATCGCTTTGCGATTTCGGGGATTAAATCCCGGAAAGGTGAAGCCTTTCACGGGACTGGAGACGGAATCAATATGCCCAAACGTACCGACATAAAGAAAATCCTTCTCTTAGGATCCGGCCCGATCATCATCGGCCAGGCCTGCGAGTTTGACTATTCGGGGACCCAGGCATGCAAAGCGTTGCGCGAAGACGGCTACGAGATTGTCCTGGCGAACTCCAATCCGGCCACGATCATGACCGACCCGGAATTTGCCGACCAAACATACATTGAGCCGTTGACGCCGGAATTCATTGAAATGATCATTGAAAAAGAACGTCCCGACGCTATCTTGTCCACATTAGGCGGCCAAACGGCATTGAATCTCGCCATGAAACTTTATGAGAACGGCACGCTGGCTAAGTATAAAGTGAAGATGTTAGGCGCGGATTATAACGTCATTAAAAAAGCGGAAGACCGCGAATTATTTAAAAAATCCATGATTAAGATCGGGATGGATGTTCCGGAAAGTGCTTTTGCGCACACCGTTGAAGAGGCCAGGGCCGCCGCTGAAAAAATTGGGTTCCCCGTGATCATCCGTCCGAGTTTTACGTTAGGTGGCACGGGAGGAGGGATTGCCAATACCATGGAAGAGTTGGAACGCACTGCGTCGTTAGGGATCGAGCTGAGTATCATTAATGAGGTCTTGGTGGAAAAGTCGATTGCGGGATGGAAAGAATATGAGCTCGAAGTCATGCGCGATCACAAAGATAACGTGGTGATTGTTTGCTCCATTGAGAATTTAGACCCGATGGGGATTCATACCGGTGATAGCATTACGGTGGCCCCGCAACAGACGTTGACGGATAAAGAGTATCAGAACATGCGGGACGCGGCGATCAAAATCATCCGCGAAATCGGCGTCGAAACGGGTGGTTCGAATATCCAATTTGCCGTCGAGCCTAAGACGGGGCGCATGGTCGTTATTGAAATGAATCCGCGGGTTTCGCGCAGCTCGGCGTTGGCGAGTAAGGCCACGGGTTTTCCGATTGCCAAGTTTGCCGCCAAATTGGCCGTCGGGTATTCCTTGGATGAAATCCAAAATGATATCACCAAAGAAACCCCGGCGTCTTTCGAACCGACAATTGATTATTGCGTGGTGAAAGCCCCGCGCTTCACGTTTGAAAAATTCCCGGAAGCGAAAGACATTTTAGGCGTTCAGATGAAATCCGTCGGGGAGACGATGGCCATCGGCCGCACGTTTAAAGAAGCGTTGCAAAAAGCCCTGCGCGGATTGGAAATCGGCCATACGGGGCTGGATAACAAGCTTGATCATCACGATATTCCGGATGATCGAGTGCGGCGCAAATTAGAGGAACCCAATGCGTCTCGCATTTTTTATGTCAAGTACGCCCTGCAGAAAGGCTGGAGCATCGAGAAGATTTATCAATTAACGAATATTGATCCCTGGTTTTTGGCCCACATTGAAGAGATTGTTAAGTTTGAAGAGCAATTGATGGAGACGTTTCGTCGGGACCGAACAATTCCTGATGGGATGTTGCGCAAAGCCAAGGAATATGGGTTTAGCGATGCTCAATTGGCAGCCATCATGTTTATCAAAGAAACGGATGTGCGTAAACTGCGAAAAGAGAAGGGCATCACGGCTTGCTTTAAATTAGTAGATACGTGCGCCGCTGAGTTCGAAGCGTACACGCCTTATTTTTATTCAACGTATGATCAGGAAGATGAAGCTGTTCTGCAAATTCGTAAAACGGCGCAGAAAGTCAAGCGCCCCAAGAAAAAAATTATGATCCTGGGCGGGGGGCCCAACCGGATCGGCCAGGGGATTGAATTTGATTATTGTTGCGTTCACGCGTCGTTTGCGCTCAAAGAGTCGGGCTATGAAACAATCATGGTGAACTCTAACCCTGAAACCGTGTCGACGGATTATGATATCTCCGATCGTTTGTATTTTGAGCCGTTGACGTTCGAAGATGTGATGAATATTGTCGATGTGGAAAAGCCCGACGGAGTCATCGTCCAGTTTGGCGGGCAAACGCCGCTTAATTTGGCCCGACGATTGCATGAGGCCGGTGTCCCGATTGTGGGGACGAGTGTGGAATCAATCGACTTGGCCGAAGACAGAGAAAAATTTTCTGAAATCATTAAAGGGTTAGGGCTTGCTCAGCCTCCCAATGGTTCAGCCCGCTCCACGGAAGAAGCCGTGGCGATTGCCCAGAGAATCGGGTATCCTGTGTTGGCGCGCCCTTCGTATGTGTTGGGCGGACGGGCCATGCGCATTATTTATGACGACAAGACACTTCTTTCATTTATTGCTGAGGCGAAAGAAGTGTCCGAAGGTCACCCCGTGTTGATTGATAAGTTCATCGAAGATGCCATGGAAATCGACGTGGACGCGATTTGTGACGGCCAGCAAACGTATGTTGGGGGGATCATGGAGCACATCGAGAATGCCGGGATTCATTCCGGGGATTCGGCGTGCGTTTTGCCTCCGACGACGGTGAATGAATCGATCATTAATCAAATCCGGGAAGATACGGGGCGCCTGGCGAAGGCGTTGGAAGTTGTTGGGTTGCTGAACATTCAATTGGCCCTTAAGGGAAGAAAGATTTATGTCCTTGAGGTCAATCCCCGCGCATCACGAACGGTGCCTTTTGTGAGCAAAGCCACAGGCATTCCTTTGGCGAAGATCGCGGCGCAAGTGATGATCGGCAATAATTTGGCTTCGTTTAATTTGCCGGAAGATTTTTCGGCCAAGTTAAAGCATGTTTCCGTCAAAGAATCGGTGTTGCCGTTTTCGCGATTTTCGGGGGTCGATATTGTGTTGGGCCCGGAAATGAAATCCACCGGTGAGGTGATGGGCATCGCCTCGACGTTTGGGGAGGCTTATGCGAAGTCACAGATGAGCGCTAATCAGGCGTTGCCGCGTAAAGGAAGAATTTTTTTAAGCGTTAAGGATGACGACAAAAGGGCAATTGTGTTTATTGCCAAACGATTACGGGACATGAACTTTACGTTGGTTTCAACGCGGGGGACGGCGAAAGTGTTAAAGTCCAATGGCGTCGAGGCCGACGCGGTGGATCGCTACGATCAGGGGCGGCATCATCTTCTCAATTTGATGACATTGATGCAGAAAAACGAGATTGCGTTAATTGTCAATACGCCCTCCGGTGAAAGCAGCCAATACGATATGCGTTCGATCCGCGCGGCGGCGATTTTACACAACATCCCCTGCATTACCACTCTTCAAGGAGCTTGGGCGGCAGTGAATGGAATTGAAGCGACAAAATCGAAAGCCTTTACAATTCAGTCATTGCAGGGGTATTATAGTATTCAACGCGGGATGTTAAATGCAGTTTAAGGACAAACCCAAAACACAAAACCCTAAATCCTAAATAAATTAAAAATTCAAAATCCAAATTAGGGATAATTAAAATTTGAGTTTTGTGTTTTGGATTTATTTAGAGTTTTGCACCGTCCCTGCCGGAACGGCACGGGGGATTTTGAGTTTAGAATTTAATACGAGAAAATAATATGTGCGGCATTATTGGTGTTTCCAATCATAAAGAAGCAGCTAAAATAGCGTATTTGGGCCTGTATGCCCTGCAACATCGCGGGGAAGAGGCGGCCGGGATTGCTTCCTATGACCGGAAAGACATTCATATCGTCAAAAATACAGGGTTGGTGGCGGATGCGTTTGACGAACGTTCTCTCCTCGAGTTGAAAGGCGATGTGGCGATTGGGCATTGCCGTTATTCGACGACGGGATCGAGCAATTCTAAAAATATCCAACCGTTTTTTGTGACGCATAGAGGTAAACCAATTGCCATTGCCCATAATGGCAACCTGACCAATACGGAAGAGCTTTACAGGAAATTGGAAGAGGAAGGCTCTATTTTCCAGACGACGATGGACTCTGAAATCATTGTCCACTTGTTGGCCAAAACCAGAAATGGTGATCTTCAGCATTGTTTTTTGGATGTCTTGGCCCAGCTCAAAGGAGCGTTTTCGCTTATTTTTTTAATGGAGGACACGATTGTGGGGGCACGGGACCCCCAAGGATTTCGCCCGTTATGTTTGGGAAAATTAAATGAAAGCTATATTTTAGCCAGCGAAAGTTGTGCCCTAGACCTCATTCATGCGCAATTTATCCGTGAAATTGCCCCGGGCGAAATCATTTTTATCAAAGGCGATAAGCTAAAGTCTGTTTATTTACCGGGAAGTGAAAACGTCAAACGAGCTCATTGTATTTTTGAGAATATTTACTTTGCCCGGCCGGATAGCGATATTTTCGATGATAATGTGTATCAGGTCCGTAAACGTTTAGGGGAACAGCTGGCGAAAGAACATCCCGTCCAAGGTGCTGATTTTGTGATGTCGATCCCGGATTCCGGCAATTATGCGGCGTTGGGGTATGCCAAGCAATTAGGGATTCCTTTGGAAGTCGGGATTATTCGTAATCACTATATCGGCCGCACGTTTATTCAGCCCACACAGGTTTTGCGGGATTTACGGGTTCGCGTGAAGCTCAACCCGATTCGTAGTATTATCAAGGGCAAAAAGATCATCGTTGTTGAAGATTCGATTGTGCGCGGGACAACGTCGCGCAGCCGTATTGAGGTCCTGCGTCAGGCGGGGGCCAAGGAAATTCATATGCGCATCAGCTGCCCGCCGATCAAATCGCCGTGTTTCTACGGCATTGATTTCCCCAGCAGCAAAGAATTGATCGGATTTAATAAAACGGTCCAGGAAATTGCCGATTTCATTAAGGTCGATTCACTGGCTTACTTAAGCCTGGAGGGGATGTTGTCGGTTGTGAAGCATCCTGAAAATTTTTGTACGGCCTGTTTTACGGGGAATTATCCCGTCGAGATTCCTAAGACGCAAAGTAAATATGTCCTGGAAGGGAAAAATTGTTGAGGCAAGGGGAGATTTAAAGCGATATGGGTAAATTCATCTTTGTTACGGGAGGAGTTGTTTCGAGCTTAGGCAAAGGCATTGCCGCCGCATCGATCGGAAAACTTCTGGAAGCGCGCGGGTTAAAAACCGCGATCATTAAATGTGATCCTTACCTCAACGTTGATCCCGGCACGATGAACCCCTTTCAGCACGGAGAAGTCTATGTGACCGATGATGGCGCAGAGGCTGATTTGGATTTAGGCCATTACGAACGTTTTACGGACGCGGTCATCAATAAAGACAGCAATATCACGACGGGGAAAATTTATTACAACGTTATCACCAAGGAACGTCGCGGAGATTACTTAGGCAAAACGGTCCAAATTATCCCGCATATCACCGATGAAATCAAAAAAGGCATGTATCATGTCTCTAAAGACGGCGAAATTGATGTGACCATTGTGGAAATCGGGGGGACTGTCGGGGATATTGAAAGCTTGCCTTTTCTGGAAGCGATCCGTCAGATGCGCTGGGAATTGGGCGAAAGTTATGCGATCAACATTCATGTGACCCTTCTGCCGTTTATCAAATCGGCCGGGGAACATAAAACAAAGCCGACCCAGCACAGCGTCGGACGGTTACGGGAAATCGGGATTACGCCGGATATTTTGTTGTGCCGCACGGAACGGCACATGACGAAAGAACAAAAAGATAAAATCGCGCTTTTTTGTAATGTGGATCATGAAGCGGTGATCGAAGCTATCGATGTTAAACATATTTATGAAGTCCCTCTGTGTTTTAAAAAAGAAGGGTTGGATGATCTTATTTTAAAGAAATTGAATATTAAGCGTGATGATAAAGATATCAAGGAATGGCGCAACATGGTGATTGAACGCCTGAGGAATCCGGAGAAAGAAGTCAAAATTTGTGTCGTCGGGAAATACATTGCTTTGCCCGATGCGTATAAGTCAATTTATGAAGCGTTGGTTCACGGCGGCATCGCCAATAACGCGAGAGTCAATATCATCAAAATCGATTCTGAGGAAGTCACGGCCGATAACGTGGAAAAACGGTTGAATGGGACACAGGGGATTTTAATTCCGGGAGGCTTTGGAGACCGGGGCATCGAGGGAAAGATCAGCGCCGTCCAATATGCCCGTGAGAAGAATATTCCTTATTTCGGGATTTGTTTAGGGATGCAAGTCGCTTGTATTGAATTCGCCCGTAATGTTTGCAAATGCAAGGGAGCGAATTCAACGGAATTTGACAAGGGAACAAAGTCTCCAGTCATCGCGCTTCTGGAAGAACAGCTCGATGTGAAGAATATGGGCGCCACGATGCGGTTGGGGGCGTATCCTTGCAAGATCACGAAGAATTCGTTAAGCTTCAAGGCGTATAAAAAAGAAATGATTTCCGAACGCCATCGGCATCGTTATGAGTTTAATAATAAATATAAAAAGATGTTTGAACAAAATGGAATGCTTTTTCCCGGCATTCATCCCCAGCAAAAATTAGTCGAAATTGTTGAACTAAAAAATCACCCATGGTTTGTGGGGTGCCAGTTTCATCCGGAATTTAAGTCAAAACCGGATCGGTCCCATCCTTTATTCAGGGATTTTATTGCGGCCGCGTTGGAATTTGGCGGTCAAGCTGTTGTTGATAATGATAAAGCCTTAGCGGCGGTTTAGGATGGAGTTGTTTTTGATTGTCGCTAAATTCCGGGTTTATCATTTTTTATTTTATGAGGCATTTCGCGCGGGTGGCGGAATGGTAGACGCGCACGTTTGAGGGGCGTGTGCCGCAAGGCATGTGGGTTCAAGTCCCATCCCGCGCATGATTAGCGCCTAGTGAAAAGGGAATAACATGAAAAGCCAGATCAAAGTATTTGCCAGTATTTTATGTGCGGACTTCACGCGCCTGCGCGAGGAGATCAAGAAATGCGAAGACGCCGGTGTCGACGGAATCCACGTGGATGTTATGGACGGGCATTTTGTCCCCGTGATTACCATCGGCGATCTGATGGTCCAGGCCATCCGGCCGCTAACGAGCCTTCCCATTGAAGCCCACTTGATGGTAGAAAATCCCTGGGCGCAGATTGATCATTTTTGTCAGGCGGGGGCGGACATTATTTCCATCCACGCGGAATGTTACGGCCAGCGTCGAGAAGGATGCCGCGAATTCGGCCAATACCCTAAGGAAGTGGATACGCTTGATGTCAATAAAGCCCGCAGAGACATATTAAGAATTAAAGAGCAGGGGAAGAGGGCATTTATGGCGATTAATCCCGGGACGCCGGTGTGTTTAGATGGCCTGACGAAAGATTTAGACGGCGTGTTGATGATGTCCGTGAATCCCGGGTTTGCAAAGCAACAGTTTAACGCGATCGCGCTTCCTAAAATTACGGAATTGCGCAAGCATTTTAAAGGCGATATCGCCATCGATGGGGGAATTAACGCCCAAACGGCCCCGCAAGCTGTTAAGGCCGGGGCCAATATCCTGGCGACAGCGAGCTATTTCTTTGCGGCGGCTAATCCGAAAGAGGTCGTTCGGTCCTTGAAATCATTGGCGTAGGAGTGTATATTTAAAATGGTGAGTTTAAAAATCAGCTACGAACTACGAGCTATCTAATGGAAAAATCTAAAAACAAAATCCATTTTTCTCGTGGCCAAACAGCGCTGGAATACATGCTTCTCTTTGGCGTGGTCGTGGCCATTGTGATGGTCGGGTTTGTTAAATATCTTCCGCGCACGTATCAGGCGGCGAATGTTTATTTTGACAAGGTGTCGGAAGGCATCGCCGGTAAAGGCAATCGTTGCGGGGATGGTCATTGCGATGGTCCTCCTAACCCAGGGGGGGAAACAAACCTAACCTGCTGTGAAGATTGCGGAGCAGGCTGCAATTGGGGCTCTCCTTAAATCGCTTCTAGTTTTTTCGTTGATCGCGGACAAAATTACTTTTATCGACACTTTTAGCAAACTTCTTTAACTCCGCTCCAATCTCGCCGATTTGCGCCACATGCGTAATGTCATGCGTGACCGCGCTGACAATTCCAATCGACACGGATAATAATCCGAATTTCTGTTCATTCCCCTGCCGGTCGCGGGCAATAATATAGCCGGCCTTAAGATCTTCGCCATTGTAAAACGAGGGGGCTTTTTTATCAAACTCTTTAATAATCTCCGCACAGACCCCTTCGATAATTTTATCATCAGCGATAAAGACAAAGTCATCGCCTCCGATATGCCCGACAAATGTGTCGGGGCCGGCGTTTTCTCTAACGACTTTGACTAAAATGCGTGCCGTCTCCCGGATCACTTCGTCGCCTTTTTCAAAGCCGTATTTATCGTTATATGCCTTGAATTTATCAAGGTCCGTGTAACCGACAGCGAAGGGTTGTTTGGCTTCAATGTTATGCTGGATCTCTTCCATGATGGATGTATTGCCCGGCAAGTGAGTTAAAGGATTGGCGTCAAGGCTGCGGACGGTCCGGCGTAAAATCATCTTGATGCGGGCCAAGAGCTCGTCGGGGGAGAAAGGTTTGACAATATAATCATCAACGCCCGCCTCGATTCCGCTAATGCGGTCTTTGACTTCGCCTCTGCCTGTCAACATAATGACGGGGATATGCCGTAACAGAATGTCCTTTTTTAATGTCGCGCAGAATTCGCGGCCATTCATGACCGGCATGACGTTATCGCAGATAATCAGATCGGGGATTTTTTGATGGACGAGTTTGAGACCTTCCTCGCCGTTGTTGGCTTGGTAGACTTCGTATTGTTCGGATAACGTAAGATCCAACACATCTAAAATGTCGGGATCATCGTCAATGGTCAGGATTTTATCTTTTCTCGTCATGGCCGGGCTGTTTGACAGGGATGGTAAAGTGAAATGTTGTTCCTTGATTTAATTTACTGGTGATCCAGATTTTGCCATTATGCGCTTCCACGATCTTTTTGGCAAGGGATAATCCTAACCCCGTCCCTTTGACTTTTTGATTAATCGGATTTTCGACTCGATAAAATTCTTCAAACAAGCGATCCATGTCTTCTTCACTGATCCCGATGCCCGTATCCGAAATTTCAATGTTAATCCATCCGTTGTCATGGGCCGCCTTGATCGTGATGGCCCCTTTTTCGGGGGTGAATTTAATGGCATTGCCAATCAGGTTGATAAAGACACGCTCAAATTGGCTTGAATCCAGTTCGACTTCGGGAAGCTGCGGGTCGATCTCCAGTTCCCACTGGAGGTTCTTATCGCGTATTTGAGGCGTTAACAAATCCCGCACGTTTTCAATCATGTGGGCCAATTGAACTTTACGCATCGTCATTTCAACGCGCCCCGATTCAATGCGGGCAATGTCCAACAGATCATTAATCAGTTTCACTAAATTATCGGAGTGCGTATTGATTTTTTCCAGGCGATCGCGAACTTGGTCGGGGATATTCCCGAGTTTCCCCGTCATCAACAGCGAAGCGTACCCTTTAATGGATGTGAGAGGGGTCCGGAGTTCATGGGAAACGGCCGAGATGAATTCCGTTTTTGTTTTACTGACCGTTTGGACTTCTTCCAAGGCCGACGCCAACTGTTTGGTCCTGTCCTGGACTTTGGATTCGAGGACCTGGCTAGAGCGGAAGACCTCTTCGAATAAACGGGCATTTTCTAACGATTGCCCGATTTGATTCGCCAAAATCGAGACTAATTCCTCATCGCCTTCGGTGATCGGGGCCGCATTGGACCGGTTCCCGACAAAGACAAGGCCGATGATCCCATTTTTTGTAAGAATCGGGGTGAGAACAAAATGCTCGACGTTAAATAAGCGGTTAATGGTTTCGCGGCGCTGAAGAGGTGCCTTGACAGAAGAGAATGTGTGCCCTTGCGCCAAGGATAATGTCAGGCTGCTGTCTTTTTCAATATCGCCGATAATGAATTGAATGTCATCATCGGAAAAGCCCCAGCTCACTTTTTTCTGAAGTTTTTTGACTTCATCATAAATGAGGACGATGCTTTTTTCAAAGCCAAGCTTAGTGATCAGCGATTGTTCAAGGCGATGGAAGATTTCATTTTCATCCAATGTGGTGCTGATCAGCCGCGAGGCTTTTTGTAAGGCATCGAGGGCATTGAGGCGCTTGGCGGACTCTTCCTGGGATTTATTAAGCTCCAAATCTGTTTTAACAATCAGCTTTGCCTGCTCGTCCAATTCATTGAAGGAGCGTTTCATCTTATAGAGGGCGGCTTGAAGCTGGTGGAGATGTTCGGTTTTACTCATCAGCACAAAGATAAGGACACAGATGATGGTAAATCCGAATAATCCGCCGATAAAAATAAAATAGGAGCCTAAGTTTTCCATAGGTGTTTCATTGGTTAGCTAATCGCCAAGACCACAATGCTTTCGTTTTGCAAGTGGGGCTTTTTAATCCGTTCCACCGATTGGAACGGACAGATTTCGCCGTTGGCATACATCCCGATGACGGGGACATTTTTCCCAAACACATATTGAATTTTTTCAATCTCTTCAAAGGCCATGCGCCCTAATAATTTTAGGCGCGCCATGGACTCAATCACAATGATAAGGCTCGCTTCCTTCCCAAGCAAATTCTTTTTTGCTTCTAAGGCTGCTTCCCAGGCGGCTTGCTTGCAAGAATCTTTGTTGCCAATCATAATATGCACTTCCGAGCCTTCGGGGACCTCGCCCTGGCAGACAATACTTCCGTCTTTGCGGATGTCAACGGCATTGCGCAGTAAATATTCCCGGCTTCCCTCGACATAAATCCCTAACGGATAGAGAATCGCCATTTGGCCCAGCCGGTCGCTGCGCAATTTTTCGGCTTCTTCCCCAAAATATTCTTCATATAATCCGGCAGCGCGTTGTTGATTGATGGTACGGATCGTCGTCCCTTCGACGGAATCAATGATGCGCGGCTTTCCCAACGGCCGCCACCCGTGCCGGCCTCCCACGCCGACGGACATATGTCCGCCTAAAATGATCCCTGTCGCCGAATTGGTGAGGATCCGGTTTTGGAACAGTTGGTGTGTTTCTTGAAAATGAAAATCATCGCTGGTGCCCGCGCCCACAATGGGGAAGACGTTGCCAAAAACTTCCTGGATTCCTTTTAGCAAAAGGGAGTTATTCGAAATCAATCCATCCGCAAAGAAGAGAAAGACCTGGCGGCCGTGCTGTCCAAAATCCGCGATGCTGTTTTTGGCCAAGATGGAACCAGCTTGGCGGACATCCAAGGCATTGATGTTGTTGACGGAGCCTATGCCGCACTTCATTTCATCCGAACGGATCGTTAGGATCGCAATCCCCCGCGTTTCAATGGATTCGGAAAGGATGATTCCTGTCGTGGTGCATCCGATCATTCTGGGTTTATTGAGGATTTTGTTAATGATGGGGAGAAGCTTGTTGGGATTATAATGGACGGTGAAAAAAACGATGGCAAAATCAATGGAATCTTCGTGATTGATCTTTGCTTTGATGGCGGCATCTTGAGCGGCTTTTTCGCTGTCAACTTCGCGAGAAAACCCAATGCCAATGGATGTAGCCATAATGTTCCCTGCTTGCCGGCTTAAATGGTCTGCTGGATGTCAGATAATTCTTTGCCTAGCCGAAGAAATATGATATATTGACACAAGTTTTGAATAGAAAATTATAGTAATACTAATAAGAGTATACTATAAGGAATTTCCTTCATAAACAGAAATATCTTGGAAGATTAATGTCAAATACAAAATATCCAATTTGCCATTTGACGTTGGATATTTGGCATTGCATTGTCGGCCCTATCGTCTAGCCTGGTCTAGGACGTCTGCTTCTCAGGCAGAAAACACCGGTTCAAATCCGGTTAGGGCTACCAGATGCAACTCTTCGGGGGTTTTCGCCTGTAACTGCTTGAGAATCAAACCGGAGGATTTGGAAGAGTTCATCCAATTCCGGCGGAATTATTTGAGGTTAACGAGTGAAATATATCGAAAACGAAACGGTAGAATTTAAAAAATCAACATCGGAACTTAAAGAGGCTGTCATTTCTCTTGGAGCCATGCTCAATAAGCATAATAAGGGCACGGTCTATTTTGGAATTAGTGACGATGGAAGCGTTCTGGGACAACAGATTGGCAAGTCAACTCTTAAAGATATTTCAAAGGCAATCAGTGATTTTATCGACCCCAAGGTTTATCCGGAAATCCAGATCAAAAAAATTCAGGGCAAGGACTGCATCGTTATCAACGTCAGCGGTCAAGACAATGTGTATTCAGCCCGTGGACGATATTATTTGCGCATGGGTGAGGAAAACAAAAAACTCTCGGTTGATGAACTAAGGCGATTGGTTGAGAAAAAAAATAACTATGCCTATTCATGGGGCTCCGAGGTTTCCGAATTTTCCTTCTCCAAAGCGGACATCCCGACCATCAAGAAGTTCGTTGAGAAAGGCCGCAAAGCAGGACGTATTGAATATGCTTATGATTCAGCACGTAACGTCCTCAACAAGCTCCACCTGATCAAAGGCAACAAATTGCTCAATGCGGGCAGGGCGCTTTTTTGCGAGGACAGCGGCATCGAGGTTCAGCTGGCTGTTTTTGCCGGCCAGGATAAACTCACATTCCTTGATATTCAAAGTTTTCGCGTTTCGTTGTTCAGCCTGATCGAACGCTGTGAGGTTTACGTCAAAGAACATATCAACTGGCGCGCTGATCTCTCCGGCAGCACAAGAGTCGAGATTCCCGAAATTCCGGTCCGCGCCATTAAGGAAGCCATCATTAATTCCCTCTGCCATCGGGATTTTTATAATCCTAAAAATAACGAAATCGCTATCTATCGCGACCGGATCGAAATTTATAATCCCGGGCCATTTCCTTATGGCCATGAGCCTGATGAATTTATCGCGGGCAAAGGGAAGAGTTATCCGAGGAATCCTCTCATCGCGGAGGCATTTTATCTTACAAAAGACATCGAGCGCTGGGGCTCCGGCCTTCGGCGTATCAAAGAAGAATGCGATGCCGCCGGAGTGAGGGTTGTTTTTGAAAAGGTGTCGACTGGTTTTCAGGTGATATTTTACCGGCCGGCAAGTACGGTTGATGAAAAAACAGCTAAAGAGGTTAACCAGAAAACTACCCAGAAAAAGGTCCCAGAAAGGGTCACTGAAAAGGTCCCAGAAAGGGTCACTGAAAACCAGCAAAAAATTATAGAATCCATATCTAAGAATCAACACATAATAATCGCTGAGCTTGCACAGATTGTCGGTATTTCAGAAAGAAAAATTAAGACTAATATTTTGAAACTTAAAGGAAAAGGCCTGCTCCGCCGCATTGGTCCCGACAAAGGCGGGCATTGGGAGGTCCTGCGAGGTCCCGCATTAGGGAAGGAGAAAGGAGCATGAAAGAACAAGAAAGGTTAATGCTGAAGAAGAATTACGAGAAAATGTCCAATGGGGACTTGTTAGATAGGTTAGCAGAGGGCAGGGGTGAATATACAGAAATCGCATATGAATTGCTTTTAGAGGAGGGCAAGAGACGAGGCATAGATGAGCAAATAAATAAACCAAAGGAATTAAGAGACGAAGAAACATCAGATGATGATGCCATTGAAACTTCAGCCCTTGAAACGGTTGATAGTGAATATAAATTTTATTGTGGCTCGGTGTCTGCTCTTTTAATCATCCAAGTTATCGTAGCTGCAATCCGTTTAAAGATTACAAATTTTGCAGAGGTTTATTCTGTGATTGCGATGCTATTAAATTTGTCGATTATAATTACTTGGTATTGCTTTTTACGTGGCGTACATCGAATGGCAAAACAGTTTAAAATTCATAATGTGACTAAAACACAGCCATGGATTTGGGTTGTTGGTTCATTAATTCCGATTTTTTCTTTAATGGTTATTTTGAGAATGTTTAATTATGGTAGAAAATTATTAAAAAAACTACGTATTTAAAAAGTTCCAGAATTATGAGCCAATTAAGGGTATCAAAATAATTAATGTCGGAGGAAAAATGAGAAAATATTATTTAGGAGATCATCCAGAAATAACGATCAGCTCTCCAAAGAGCGCAAAATTTTTTGGTGCTGGTGGCAAATTTGATTTGCCAAATCTGGAAGAGAAAATCAAAGAAGTCGCCAGAAGGAACGATCAAATTATTGCAATAGGAGAAAAGGGCGCCCAGCGTTTAATAACTGCTCCCAGCCGCATATTAGATCAAATTCAAAATATTTTAAAGAGCAACATCGGAATATCTTTAAACCAAATCGAGAATTTAGAGGCTCCAGAATAAGTATTTGAAAGGTTATGAAAAAAATATCTATATTTTTGTTTCTAGGATTCTTTTTTATCTCCCGCGTTCACGCCGCGGAATTAAGCGATATCCAACGGACTCGGATTGAAAATGGTATTTATGAGCTCGAATATGCGGGCCTTCAGCTTCGCGCCGTCGATATTGATATGTCGTTTTTTTACGGATGGATACCTGATGACAAGGAGGCTTGGCAAGGGGTATCAAAAGACAGTATATCCGAACTGAATAATATTAAAACACAGCTCATTTCCCGCGATTTACCGATGGAAATTGCCCCATTAAGGCAGGAGTTTATCGGCCTTATCAGCGCCCTCCAAGCAATATATGAAGGGGTTGAAAAAAGGGAAGACAAGGTTATTGAAGAAGAATATGGCCGGTGGAACCGGATGTATGAAGAATATTTAAACAAGGCAAATAATATAATCGAGAGACACGCGCTGATGGAAGATTTGCCGGATAATTTTTCTGCCTTAGACATGGAAATTGTTGTTACTGATAACGAAAAGGATAGGGAGATTTATAAACAAGCCGTTGGCTTGATTAAGGGTAAGAATTTTGATAAAGCCTATGAGCAGTTAAAGATTCTGAAAGAAAAATATAAAGGAACAGTTTTTGAAGGATGTATTTTGCTGAGGATGGCTGATTGTTTGTTGATAAGCGGGAGCGATTTGGATTTAGGTGAAAAGGTGTCCGAAGCAGAATCCGGGTTGGAATTACTTGCGCAAGTTATTACTAATGGCCGTTATTACCCTGTTCTGGATGAGGCTTTTGCGAAATGGCGGACTTATGATCAAATGTTCAATCATGGGTCTTCCAATTGGTCTGAGATACCAAATAAAGAATATAATGAAAAACGGATGGAAATTGTCAGAACAATTCAAAAATATCTGTCAGAAAAACCCAAAGATGCTTGGGCTAAATATCAGATTTTATCAATATTGAATCTGCCGAATATCGAGAGAGGCGGCCCTTACGGAAATTCCAATATCAACCACTACGCGGAACTGTTTACGGATATTCTTGAGAAAAGACAGAAGGAAAAAGAAAAAGAAGCAAAAAATTAGGGAGTTGCCAATCCCGCGGCCTCTTCAGAAATACTTTTAATAACTTTTGGGAGGTATTCAGATCGCGCTTAAAGACGGTAAATTCGGTGAGGCAAAAGAAATACTCAAAGAGGCTCCGAAGCGTAATATTTATGTTCCGGATTATTTAACAGGACGGAAAGCTGTTTACCGTTATACCGGAGACACGGTTACGGTCGGCGGTGACAATGAAGCGGTCTGTTATGCTGAAGGATATATCAAGGGCTGGCAGATCGTTCCCGGTGCCATTGATTGGCTGAAAAAGAACGCGTCGGGCTTAAATATCGATAAGGTCGGCCGTAATGAACAATGTCCCTGTGGAAGCGGCAAGAAGTTCAAGAAATGTTGCTCACTAATGCAATGATCGATATTATTCACGCGCTTATTTTGGGGATTGTTGAAGGGATCAGCGAATTCCTTCCTATTTCCTCGACAGGACATTTGATCCTGACATCACGCTTGTTGGGCATGGCACAAACTGATTTTCTTGTTTCTTTTGAAATCGCCATCCAGTTGGGGGCGATTTTGGCTGTTGTGTGTTTGTACGGCAAGACGATTGTTTGCAACGTTGAAATCATCAAGAGAGTGATGGCCGCATTCATTCCGACGGCGGTTATTGGATTTCTATTATACAAAGTGATCAAACAATATTTTTTTGCGAATCATCAGATTGTTTTGTGGTCGTTATTTTTAGGCGGGATATTCCTCATTGTCTTTGAGCTCATTCATAAGAATAAAATAGAAACGGCTGAAGAGTTGGCAACCATTCCGCTCAAAAAAGCATTGATCATTGGGCTGTGCCAATCACTGGCTGTCATTCCTGGGGTTTCGCGGGCGGCCGCGACCATCGTCGGGGGGCTGGCCTTGGGGTTAAGGCGCCAGGTCATTGTGGAATTTTCTTTTCTTTTGGCTGTTCCGACAATGTTGGCCGCGACGGGGTTGGATATTCTTAAAAATGCCCAGGCCATTACGGCCGATCAATTTAGTTTTCTCGCCGTTGGGTTTATTTCTTCCTTTCTCGTGGCGATTGTGAGTATCAGGGGCTTACTTTTTTTTATTAAACATCACAATTTTATTCCTTTTGGGATTTATCGGATTGCTGTCGCTTTATTATTTTGGATATTGATTCAATAATCAAATGAGAGGGTGGCGATGGATCAACGTTACGTATGTTTAATCGGATGTTTATTATTCGCCGGGTGTGTGTCGGTGGATACGAAGGGCCCTTTCGCGGCGTCCCGTCCAACAATGTTAGCGGATATGGATCAGGTTGTGATCGGAATGACACACGCGGAAGTTGAAAGGTTCGTTGAACAAGAAGTCAAAATCGGTTATCAAAAAAATGCCCAGGATCAATGGGGCATTGTGACATTAAAAAATCCTTATCGCAGCGAAACGTTTGGCTACGACGGCAAGCAGTATGTCGTCGAATATTATGTGACCCAGATCAAGAAGGCGGATGGGATTATTGCCGACGATGAACTAGTGCCTTTGGTGTTTGAGAACCAAATCCTCAAAGGCAGGGGGTGGGATGATTTGTGGCGTATCATGGAACATTTTGTCAATTAATGCTAAGCCCGCTCATTGATCATTATGCCGTCAAACGCCCGATTGATTGGGCCCGGCAGTTTGGTCGGCGTGCCCCGCTGCATGTTGAAATCGGGTTTGGTTACGGCGAAACGTTAGTGCGCTCAGCGTCGGCTTGTTCTGGGGACGATTTTATCGGGATTGAGCAAATCTGGGAAAGAATTTATAAGACACTGAAGCGAATTCATGGCGCCACACCGCCACTCAAGAATATTCGTGTTTTAGGCATGGATGCCCGCGTCGCCCTGGAACGATTATTCGCGGAAAAAAGTATTCACCATTTGTATGCGTTATTTCCCTGTCCTTGGCCAAAAAAAGGACATGTCAAATATCGCTTGTTTAATCGGATTTTTCTCAAATTAGCCAATAATCGATTGGTGGCCGGCGGGCAAATAAAAGTCGTCACCGACTCGCAGGCGTTTCACGCATGGATGGTAGAGCAGCTTCCCGGGACGGGATTTAGTCATTCGTTCCAAAATATTACCGC
>JAGVNC010000041.1 GCA_020053475.1 Candidatus Omnitrophota bacterium
CGGGTTGTGGAATCTCATCAAGGACGCCACGATACACAACGTTGGAGGATAATGTATATCGCAAATTTTCATCAGGATTGGTCTTGATGGCTTTTTCTAAGAAAGGAACGGCCTGGGCATAATCGCCTTTTTGAAAATAGATCACCCCGAGATTATAATAGAACCAAAAATAATCCGGGTGATTGTTGATGGCTTTTTTATAGGCGGACAGCGCCTTGGCTCCATCCCCTCTATAGTAATAGCAAAATCCCAACATGCTGTGCGCATCGGCCTGTTCGGGAAAGTAATCAACGATCTTTTGATAAAAATTGATGTACCGGTTGATTTCTCTTAAATCGACTTTCTTTAATTTCTCCACATCTAACAAGTAACTAAAGCTGCCGGGCATGGTGACATTCAACGATTCAATTTGGTTTTGGAATTTAATCTTTTCATAATAACTCGAAAGATAAAATACCCAGGAAGCCATCAACAATAGAGTAAAGATTGTTTTAGCAAAAACTTTCATCGATGCAAAAAGCCCCGCAGGATATTGACATTAACCCAGAAAGGATAGTTGTTCAAATATAACAAAACCAAAATCCCCGAAAGACAGATAAAAATATTAATCTGGATCCATCGCCTCCGCCTATACGCCGTTAATAGGATATAAGAAAATAATGTGGTGGAAATGATCCCTAGAGGTGTTAGGAAAATAAAATATCTAGCAGAAATTTTGTTTCCGATGCTTCCATGCGTATTCCACAATTGAAAGAGCCCCAAGATGAGCAAGGCAACAAAAAACATAGCAACCGAAAGACAAAGACAGCATACCCCGATCCGGCGGATTCTCTCTTGATCAATTCTCACGAAATCAGCGAATTGACTAAATGGAAGGGATTTCTTACTTAAAATAGATAAACACAAAAACAACATAAAAACAGCCGCAATAAAGACCTGCTCTTGAGAAAAACAAGTTAAGATTAATTGCAAAGACTCCTCTTCAACCCAAAATTTATATTTGACTGTTTTAAAGTAATAGAATAAAGATGCCCCGATGGGCAATAGGGTTAACCAAAGATATCGTCTTAGTTTTTTTTCAACGAAAACCCACAGCAACAATGAAACAACCGCAATCTGGACGAGGCTGAAAATAATCGTCATTGCCATTAAGATGTGGACCACAATCAACCACCTCCAGGCCCATAGAAAAGGCCTTTCTTCTTTAGAAGTCTCAACCATATACAAAAATAATAGTGATTGAACGGTCGTTAAGAAAAACCACAGAGAATAATGCCGGGCATCCGCCCAATACCCCCACACCATAGGAGCGGAAAAGAAAACCAAAATGGAATAAAACCCCAGAGGAAACGAATAAAAACGGGCGAAATAATAAAAAATGCTCGCCATCGCCAGAGACATAAATAATATAGGGTTAAGCCTCAAGATTATTTGGGAATGAATGTCACTATGATACCAGGGGAACCAAAACTGGCTGCCTTGCGTCCAAATGTCCGGAATACGATAATGCGCAACATCAAGAATCAATTTTTGGATTAAATAAAAAAGTGGAGCGATATTCCCTTCTCCCCCGATTTTGCCAAACAAGATTTCAATGTACGAATAGGGAGTAACACTGGCGACCAAAGAATAAATCTCATCATTCCCGATTGTTTTATGCACAGCTAAAAATAGACCGTAGGCAAATACAATCAAGAATACACACAAACTTCCAATAAGGATAAGGTGCCGTTTCATCATTCTCTTACATCGTCGTCTAAAAAAGGGCCAAATGAGTATTGCGATTTGATATCTCAGCCAAGAAAGGATCTTTAAGCATCCTGGCTTCGCTTCTTTGATTTGATTCCTGAAAATCTTGCTTCTGCTTAGCTGCCTCCAAACTTTTGGCTAATCCTGCTAGATAATGAAACTGATTTTCTTTCCCTATTTTAGAAATTAACGCTGATTCCGCATAATTCAGCATGGCTGGAAAGTCCTGCAGGCGATAACTTATTAAAATAAGCATTTCATAAGCCTGTTGGTATCCTCTGATCATCCGCCCCCGCAATTCATTGCCTAATTCAGGGATTTCATTTAGCAGGCTGCGATAGACGACCCTCGAGTCTTGAACAAACCGAAGATTCTGATCGGGATTGGTTTTGATCGCGTTTTCAAAATAAGGAATCGCTTCGGCCAACTGACCGTTTTGATAAGACAACATGCCGACATTATAATTTGACCAAAAGAAATGCGGGTCGATGGATATCGCTTTTTGCAAAGATTGTATCGCGCGGACATCCTGTCCTGCCCAATAATAACATAGGCCCAACATATTCCATGCATCGGTTTGTTCAGGGAAATATTTGACGATTTGCTCATAAAAATTGATGTACGGGATAACCTGGTCTGGCCTTCCCACGGATCCCTGGGCTTCCCAAACAAATAAAATGTTAAAGGATTCCGGGACAATCCGTTCAATGGCCGAAATTTTGTACTTAAAGTAATTATTCTCAAAGGCGTGGACGATCGCTAACCCCATCGTCACCAATAATGCAATGGTGAGGGAAGCCTTAACGACCTTTATCCGAAAAACTGATGTTTTAGGAACAGGAGATGAATCCATAATGGTTGACAGTTAAGAGCGTTAAGAATCAATAATCCACCGGCGACAATGTAAATGTTGATCTGCATCCATTGATGATGTTTAAACAATGCCAATAAATCAGAAAAAAACACAAGCGAAGCAATGATCCCAACCGGGACTAAAAATATGAAATAACGGACAGACACCATAAACCCTATCTGTTCTTTAACAGCATTCATCTTAAACGCCCCAAGAATGACGATGGCGGCCAGGAGCATCAAAACAGTAAAAAGCCAAAATACTCCTCCGGTTTTTTTAAACGGCTCATCCTCATTGACGGAAAGTTTTGTTTTGACAGGGCTGTAAAGTAGGCTCAAAAAAACACCGTACAGGATCAAAAGGATCATTTGTGGCGAAGTAAAGCTGGGGGCCAAAATCTCTTTAAAACTATGGGCAAAATAGAAAGGATACCCGTGGGGCGTCCTTGAATAGTAAAAAAGAAAAATGCACAATGGCAAAATAGCCAACAGAATAAATCTTTTCAAGGGCCATCGACAATAAATCCACAACAAAAAAGAAACAATGATGATTTGGGCGACACTCAAAATAACGGTAAAGGCCAATAAAATATGAATTAACACCAACTCAGAATAAGAGGATTCATTAGAGGGATGTCGGGTGATATATAAAAATAACAATGCCTGACACGTTGTTAAAAATACCCATAATGCATAATGCCTAGACTCAACCCCATAGACCCATGTCATATAGGAAGAGCTCATCAGCAACATGGACCACAGGCCCATCCCCCAGGAGTGAAAGCGGCTGAAATAATAAAAAATCAAGACTGCCGACATCGACATAAAGAACAACGGATTGATTCTTAAAAAAATCCGCGTGAACGGATCGCTGGGTAAAGTCCAAGTCCCAGGATTTCCCAGCCAACTTTCCGGAGGCTGGTAATGCGCTACGTCACATATCGCTTTCTGGATCAAATAAAACAAAGGACTGACATTGCCTTCATTGATTTTCCCTAACAAAATCTGCCGATATGAAGGCTGTGAAATATTGGCCACATATGAAAAGATCTCGTCTCCCCACAACGATTTGTATTGAGCAAAATACAACCCCGGGACAAAGAAAATGATAAAAACAATCGCACTCAAGGCCAATAACCACGTCTTCTTCATTAACTGATTCCCTCTTAAAAAATCTTTACAAAAATATCTTTAGCCAAATAATCAAGGATCGGCTCCCCCAAGACGGGTAAGCCTAATTGCTGCTTTAACTCAGAAGCTTGATTTAA
>JAGVNC010000101.1 GCA_020053475.1 Candidatus Omnitrophota bacterium
AGATGCCGCCTATTTAAAAACATTACCGGGCATCGGCGAACAACGGGCCAAAGAAATTGTCGCGAAGCTTCAAGGTAAGATTGGCAAGTTTGGATTGATCCAAGATCATGCAGTGGCTGCCTTGCCAAAGATGCATCAAACCTCCCCATGGCAGCAAGAAGCTTTAGCAGTGCTTTTACAGTTGCAATATAAAAAGCCAGAAGCGATGCGCATGATCGAAGAAACATTGGCACGTACCAGTGGAATAAAAACGACGGAAGAATTGTTAAACGAAATTTATCGCCATAAAGTTAAATAATCAGCGAACAGCGAATAGGAGAAGGTTAAGAGATATGGACAATGTAGAAAACGCGACGGCAACACAATCTCCTCAGGTCGATGAGGCGCAATTGCATCATATTCAAGGGGTCATTGAAGCCCTTCTGTTCACCAGCGAAAAGGCGGTGACTCTTGAACAAATTAAAAATGTCTTAGAGGCAGTCAGTCTTGAGGACATTCATCAGGCGATTCAAGGGTTACAAAAAATTTATGAAGATCGTCAGAGTGGGATCACCATCATGGAAATTGCCGGTGGGTACCAGATGCTTAGCAACTCAAAATACGCGAATTATATCCGCACATTCTATAAGACGAAACATAAAGAAAAGCTGTCAAAACCGGCGCTCGAAACATTGGCCATCGTCGCTTACAAACAACCCGTCACTCGGGCTGATATTGAAGTGATCCGCGGCGTCAATTCCGATGGGGTTGTGATCTCGTTGATTGAAAAGGAATTGTTGAAAATCGTGGGCCGTAAAGACATCGCCGGCCGTCCATTTCTTTATGGGACGACCAAGCAATTTTTAGAATATTTTGGCCTAAAATCGTTGGCGGGATTGCCGAAATTGGAAGATTTTAAGAAGTTAAAGCCCGTGGGCGAAGAGGAAGATAAAGAATCATCCGGGAATTCTTCACAACAGGAAGTGACTAAACATGAGTCTTAAAAAATATCGCAAGAAAATTGATACCATTGACAACAAAATTATTGCTTTGTTAGCTGCCCGGGCCAAGATGAGCCAGGCCATCGGCGCGTTGAAAATCAAGGATAAAAAAGGCATCTATTCCCCGAATAGGGAAAAAGAAGTCTTGGATCATGTCAAGGCGGCCAATAAAGGGCCAATGACATCCGATGCGATCGAAGCGATTTATCGTGAAATCATGTCGAGTTCATTGTCGTTGGAAAAAGAGTTGCGCATCGCGTATTTAGGGACGGAAGGCTCGTTTACGCATATGGCGGCCAATAAAAAATTCGGCTCACAGGTCAAGTATATTCCCTGTAGCAGTATTCTTGAGGTTTTTAATAAAGTCGAATATGCCGAATGTGATTATGGTGTTGTCCCGATTGAAAATTCCGTTGAAGGGGCGGTAACACACACATTTGATCTGTTGGTCGATTCCGATTTGAAGATTTGTTCGCAGGTTTTGTTGAAAATATCGCAGAATCTTTTGTCCAAGTTTAACTTAAGCGAAATTAAGAACGTTTATTCCAACCCGCAAGTTTTCGGTCAATGCCGCAATTGGTTGGCCCAGAATTTGCCTAATGTCGGGCAGATCTGGGTCGCTTCAACGACCGAAGCGGCGCAAAAGGCAGCCAAACAAAAATATGCCGCTGCCATTGCCTCCAGCTTAGCGGCTAAATTTTATCACCTGCCGATCCTTCGCCCGGATATCCAGGATATCGGTCACAATACCACGCGATTTTTGGTCATTGCGATCCAGGATGTTCCTCCAACGGGGCAAGACAGGACATCGATCTTATTTTCGATTAAAGATAAAGTGGGTGCGTTACATGCCATGTTAACGCCCTTTTATAAATATCATATTAATTTAACCAAAATCGAGTCGCGTCCTTCTAAAAAGCGCGCTTGGGATTACTATTTTTTTATCGATATCGAGGGACACCGGGAAGATACTAGGGTGAAGAAAGCCATCGATCAACTTGAAGGAATGTGTAAATATTTAAAAATATTGGGTTCTTACCCTGTATTGGAATGAAAGATTATCTGTTCAATGAAATATTTGGTCAAAAAATCAATTCTGCAGGTCAAGCCTTATGTCCCAGGCAAGCCCATCGAAGAAGTTAAAAGGGAGTTCGGATTAAAAAACGTTATTAAGTTAGCGTCCAACGAAAATCCTTATGGACCTTCTCCGGCCGTTTTGCAAGCCATTCGACAGGGCGCTAAACATCTCAACCGTTATCCGGATGGAGATTGTTTTACCTTGCGCCAGGCCCTCAGTCGAGACCTCAAAGTCAACCCTCAACAATTGATCTTTGGCAATGGGTCTGATGAAATTATTGTGTTGGTCGTCCGGGCGTTTATTCACCCGGGAGATGAAGTGATCATCGCGGATCCGTCATTTCTTGTGTATAACATTGCATCGTTAATTGAAGGGGCCAAAGTCAAACGTGTGGCATTGAAGGATTTTCGTTATGATTTAACGCAGATGAAGCGGCAAATCACGGCGAAGACAAAAATTGTCTTTATTGGAAACCCCGATAATCCTGCGGGGACTTACATCCGCCAAAAAGAGATGGAAGCTTTTTTGAAGGGGTTGCCTTCCCGCGTTCTTGTCTTTGTCGATGAGGCGTATTATGAATTTGTGAAGGCCAATGATTATGTGAACTCATTGGGATTATTGAAACGTTATAAAAATTTAATTGTGACGCGCACTTTCTCTAAACTTTATGGATTGGCTGGATTGCGCATCGGTTATGGGATCGCTCACCAGCCGTTGATTGACATTTTAAACAGAGTGCGTGAGCCCTTTAATGTCAATACACTGGCGCAAATGGCGGCGTTGGCCTGTTTGAAGAATAAAGCGTATTATGCCAAATTGGCGCAAAAGATCGAAGACCAAAAGAAATTCCTTTATAAAGAATTTAATCGACGGGGGATTTCATTTGTTGAAAGCTGGACCAATTTTATTTTAGTCCAAACAAAGAATCAAGCGCCGAAGGTCGCTGGCCAATTATGCCGTCAAGGCGTTATTGTTCGTGACATGAGTTATTGGGGATTAAAGAAGTATATTCGGGTGACTGTGGGGACTCCGCAGGAAAATTTAAGATTATTAAACGCATTGGAGGAAATTTTATGATTATTGTTTTGCGATCAGATGTTACCGAAGAGCAAATTAAACATATTGTTGAAAAGACCCAACAATTAGGATTGAAGGCCAACATCTCACGGGGGGTGGAGCGCACCGTCATCGGCCTTATCGGCCCCGAAGATGTCCTTCGGGTAACGCCTCTAGAGATTTTCTCAGGCGTAGAGCAAGTCATCCCGGTCTTGGCCCCTTATAAGTTGGTCTCCCGGGAGTTTCAGGAAGAAAATTCAATCATTAAGATCACGAACAAAGTTAAGGTGGGCGGGAAGAAGCTCGTTGTTATGGCGGGCCCCTGTTCCATTGAGAGTTTAAAAGGATTAAGGAGAATCGCCAAGAAAACTAAGAAAGCCGGCGCTACTGTTTTAAGAGGCGGCGCCTTTAAACCGCGAACATCTCCGTATGATTTTCAAGGAATGGGAGAGGAAGGGTTAAAAATTTTGAAGCAAGTCGGTGAGGAAATGGATTTAGCCACAGTGACGGAAATCATGGATCCTCGTCAACTTGAGTTGACTTGCCAGTATACGGATATTTTGCAGGTAGGGGCACGGAATATGCAGAATTTCACTTTACTCAAAGAGATTGGCAAGACGAAGAAGCCAGTTCTCCTCAAAAGAGGGATTAGCGCGACGATTAAAGAGTGGCTGATGTCGGCGGAATATATCCTCGCCAATGGGAATTTTGATGTCATGCTCTGCGAGCGTGGAATTCGTACGTTTGAAACAGAGACGCGGAATACATTGGACATCAATGCCGTCGCCGTCGTCAAAGAAAAATCCCACTTACCGATTATTATCGACCCCAGTCATGGAACGGGTGTGTGGAATTATGTGGCCGGGGGGGCGAAAGCAGGTGTGGCGGCCGGCTGTGATGGGCTGATGATCGAAGTGCATGATAATCCGGAAGAGGCTTTTTCGGACGGCCAGCAGTCGCTGGTTCCGGAGAAATTCTCGAAAATGATGGTGGATTTAAAGAAAATTGCAACCGCTGTTTCACGTGACATTTAAAAAGGTAAAAATCATATGTTATTGAATCATTATTTATTTAGAAAGGCAACGATTGTCGGGATTGGGTTTATGGGCGGATCGATGGGGTTGGCGTTAAAAAAACATCGGTTGGCCCGGGAAGTTATCGGATTGTCGCATCGGCAATCCTCTCTTGTGAATGCGTTAAAGATTAAGGCGATTGATGTGGGGCATACGGACCTCAAAAAAGCCCTTTATGATGCGGATTTGGTCATTTTGGCGGCGCCGGTCGAATCCATTATCAAATTGTTTTCGACGATCAACCCTTACCTGAAGAGGGGATGTATTGTCACCGATTTGGGAAGTACAAAGGCCAAAGTTGTTGAGAGTGCGGAAAAAAGTTTGTCCGCCCCGTCATTTTATGTAGGATCTCATCCGTTGACTGGTTCCGAAAAGCAAGGGGTCGAAAATGCTCAAGAGGATTTGTTTACCAATGCGCAATGTATCATGACGCCGACACCGCAGACAAATCAAGTGGCAAAGGAGAAAGTCAAACTTTTATGGACGAAAATCGGGTCTCAGGTTAAATTTTTGTCTCCTGAAGAACATGATCAAAACCTTTCCTATGTGAGCCATCTGCCTCACATCTTAGCCTACGGGCTGATGGAAACAGTTCCTTCCTCGTCTCTTGAATTTGGCGCTCAAGGGTTTAAAGATACTACCCGGATTGCCTCGTCGTCGCCACAGATGTGGAACGACATTTGTATGGCGAATGCCAAAAATGTTGTCAAGGCATTGGACGATTTGATTAAACATCTGTCCATTTATCGGAAAGCTATTGTTTTGCAAGATCAAAAAGAGCTTCTCCAACATTTTACAAGTGCCAAAGAAAAAAGAGATGCCTTCTCCAAAGAATCCTAACAAAATAGACAGAGTCTGTGTGGTGACCATCGATGGTCCGGCGGGCGCAGGAAAGAGTACAGTCGCTAAACAATTAGCCCGCAGGCTCAATTTTTCTTATTTGGACACGGGAGCCATGTATCGGAGCCTAACTCTCAAAGCTTTACGCAAAAAGGTCGATTTGGCCGATGAATCTGC
>JAGVNC010000062.1 GCA_020053475.1 Candidatus Omnitrophota bacterium
CAAAAGTTCCCTGTGGAATGCGTTGCATTCCCAGGGCTTAGTCCCCGAAATTTCTTTGAAATTTCAGGGGGCGGATTCCTGGGGGACTCGCGGAGCCATTGTGAACGAGAGAGCCCTTTGGCCAATAGGTCGAAGGGCTTTCTTTTGATAGTTACTAGATATCCCCTGAAATCGCAAAGCGATTTCGGGGATTTAAAATCCCGGGAAGGCTTTGCCTTCCACGGGACAATCCTGGCGTAATTTTTTTACAACTCCATTTCTCTGTGTCTTGCAATCCATGCTATAATTCCTCCATGCCCTCTAAGCTTACGGCATCCAAATTTTACAGAGACCTGATCGTTTCTATTAAATCGACGTTAAAGAGCGGATTCTTGGCCGCGCAAAAAGCACTCGATTATCAACGGCTCAAGACCTATTGGGAAATAGGCCGGCAGATTAAACTCGCTGTCGCGTCATCCCAGGGCGCGCTTACCTTTGGTGAAAAACTTTATCAGGACATTAACCGGGACATCGAGGCCCAAATGGGCCTAGCCCTGACCACTGACACTATCGGCCGGATGGTCCAGCTGCATGACGAATATCCTCAATTCCCCAAAAACACAACCCTGACATACACGCATTATCTGGCCCTCCTGCGCATTGCGGACCCAAAAGAACGCCGCCGGCTTGAACAAAAGGCCATTAAAGAAGATTGGTCCAGCCCCGACCTGAAAACAGCCGTTGCCAAAATCAATGCCGCGTTTATTCCCCCAAAAAAGATTGCCGGGAAATTAATCGTTGAGCGGGGCGAGCCGTACGTTTACCGCACCCATCAATACGCGCCGCTTAACGGTGAAAAGGAATTCTGTATCGACGCGGGGTTCAAGATCGACGTGCCTTTGAAAGGGATGATCGTCCAGAGCGCGGTCACATCCGCTATCGAGAAAGGCCGCGGGGTGCGCGTGTATAAAAAAGACGGCCGCTACGATGTCCGTATCCACAAGGCGGCTTTGGAGAAGCTTTATACCTACGCGGCCACGGTCGAGAATGTTGTAGACGGGGATACTCTGGATGTGAGGATCGATGTGGGGTTCAGCATCAAGCTTAATGACCGGTTAAGGTTGCGGGGCATCAACGCGCCGGAGATCAATACTCAAGAGGGAAAGGCCGCCAAACAATTTTTAACCGGCTATCTGTCCCAATGCCCGTTCATCATTCTGCGCACATACAAACAGAAAGAAGAAATGTATGGCCGATGGCTCACGGACATCTTTGTCATCAAGGGATGCGCGGACCCGTACCGCATCGCCGCCGAGGGAGAATATTTAAACCAGCTTTTGTTGGATAAGGGTTTCGCCGAAATGTATTGAGGGCGCTTTTTATTTCCTTGGGAGAAATATTTTATAATTCATTTTTAAGTGATTTTTAATATATTTTTACGCTATTTCTCTTGACAAGGGTTTGCGCAATTATATAATCACATGTAGGTATCCTATTATAAATTCATGCTGACAAAAACAAGCAAACAAGTTATCAGCGCTTTAGTCGAGCTGGCCAAAGTCAAAGAAGGGCAGTGGCTCGGTGTCGGGGTGATTGCGCAACAAATCAAGGCACCCCAGAATTACTTGGGTAAAATGTTGCAAAATTTTGCCATCATTGGATTGGTGGTTTCGCAAAAAGGATTGGGAGGGGGGTTTCGATTGGCCAGGCCTCCCGAAGACATCACTCTGTTCGATGTGGTCGAACCGATTGAAAATGTAAATGTCTGGTCAGGGTGCGCGTTGGGAGTGAAAAAATGTTCGGATACAAATCCCTGCGCCGTTCATCACCAATGGAAGGCTGTTAAAGACCAGTACTTGAATTTTTTAAGAAAGACAACGATTGCAAGCTTGATTAAGTAGATTTCGCATCAACCCAATGTTTATCAGGCGATTGAAAGGATTTGCCAGATGATCAGCAATCAATTGAGATATGTTTACGGCCCTGTTGAGTCCTGGCGCATGGGAAAGTCTTTAGGGATTGATCCTCTTTCTGATTCAGTCAAGATCTGTAATCTGAATTGTATTTATTGTCAATTAGGGAAGACGTCTATTTTGACGGATGAGCAAAAAGAATATGTCTCAACAGAAGTGATTATCAATGAAATCAGGCAATTTTTTGAAACGGCCGGGTTGAAAAATCCTTCCATCGTCGAGGGGATCGATTATTTAACTTTTTCCGGGAGGGGAGAGCCGACCTTAGCCAAGAATTTAGGAGCAATGATCCGAGCTCTACGCAAGATCCGGAGTGAAGAGGTTGCTGTCATTACGAACTCTACATTAATGCATTTGCCTGATGTGCAGAAAAATTTGTCGTTAGCCGATTTTGTCCTGGCCAAGCTGGACGCCTGCGATGAATTATCTTTTTTGGAAATTGATCAAGCTGCAAAAAATACGAGTTTTGAGAAAACACTTAATGGGATCAAAGAATTTAGAAAATATTATCAAGGGACTCTTGCCGTCCAGATCATGTTTGTTGAGGAGAACCGGAAATATGCTCGCAAGATAGCGGATGTCATCCGGGGGATCAATGCTGATGAAATTCAAATCAATACCCCTCTAAGGCCGTCGGCCGCCAAGCCGTTAGATAGAGAAGGGATCGAGGAAATTAAGTCGTATTTCAAGGGCCTGCCTGCCGTCACTGTCTATGAGCATGCTCGAAAGGAGACAATCCCGTTTAATGAGGGAGAGACAATCAAGCGGCATGGGAACTACAAGAACGCACATAATCTTTATTAATTTTTGCAAAGAGGAGGGGGAATGATGCAGCCAACAAAAACATTAACCAAAATCATCAAGCGTGACGGAAGCGAGGAGTTTTTTAACCCCAATAAAATCACGTTGGCTATTCAAAAAGCGGGAGAAGCTACGGGTGAATTTGACCGTGAGTTTGCCAGGAAATTAACTGTGCGGGTTGTTAACCTTATTCATCAGTTGATTTTAGACCATCCTCCTTCCGTTGAAGACATCCAAGATATTGTCGAAGAAACGCTCCTTACATCCCCTTTTCGAAAAACGGCCAAGGCCTATATCCTTTACCGCGCCCAGCATGCTCAAATCCGGGAAATTGCGAATAAATTTAATACAGATCTTGTTATCCGCTATTTGGATAAAGAGGATTGGCGGGTTAATGAAAACAGCAACATGGCTTTTTCCCTTCAAGGGCTTAATCATTACATTTCTTCGGAAGTTAGCAAGGTTTATTGGCTTAATAAAGTTTATCCGTATGAAATCCGCGAAGCTCATCGAAACGGGGACATGCATCTTCATGATTTGGGGCTTCTGAGTGTCTATTGTGTCGGTTGGGATTTGCAGGATTTATTGATGGAGGGATTTAAGGGAGTCTCCGGGAAAATGGAATCGGCTGCACCTAAACATTTACGAAGTGCTTTGGGGCAAATCGTTAACTTTTTTTATACTCTTCAGGGAGAGGCCGCCGGGGCGCAGGCTTTCTCAAACTTTGACACTCTTTTGGCTCCATTCATCCGTTTTGACGGGCTAACGCCCAAAGAGGTGAAACAAGCTCTTCAGGAGTTTGTTTTTAATGTTAATGTCCCTACCCGGGTAGGGTTTCAAACGCCTTTTACAAATATTACGCTCGATCTTAAGCCGCCATCCTACTATACCGACCAAGGCGTCATTATCGGCGGCAAAATTCAAAAAGAGACTTATAAAGAATTTCAAAAAGAACAGGAGATGTTTAATAAGGCTTTTCTTGAAGTGATGCTGGAGGGGGACGCCAAAGGGCGGGTCTTTACTTTTCCTATCCCCACGTATAATGTCACGAAAGACTTTGAATGGGACAACCCGAATCTCGCCCTTTTATGGGAAATGACGGCCAAATACGGGATCCCTTATTTTTCTAATTTTATCAATTCCGATATGAATCCTGATGATGCGCGCAGCATGTGCTGCCGCTTGCGGTTGGATAACCGCGAACTGCGGTCAAGGGGGGGAGGGCTTTTTGGAGCAACTCCTTTAACAGGGTCCATCGGGGTTGTGACCATTAATATGCCGCGCATCGGTTATTTATCGAAAACCAAAGAAGAGTTTTATCAGCGGTTGGAACACCAGATGATCCTGGCCAAAGAAAGTTTAGAAATTAAAAGAAAAATCCTGGAGAAATTCACGGACCAAGACCTGTATCCGTATATTAAGTTTTATTTACGTAAAATTAAAGAAAGGTTTGACCAGTATTGGAAAAACCATTTTTCAACGATCGGCCTCGTCGGGATGAACGAAGCCTGTTTGAACTTTTTGGGAGAGAATATCGCCTCTGAAAAAGGGCAGCAGCTCGCTTTAGGCGTTATGGATTTTATGAGGGCTAAGTTGATTAAATTCCAGGAAGAGACGGGCAATATCTATAATCTCGAAGCAACTCCGGCAGAAGGCACGTCTTATCGTTTAGCGAAACGGGACAAAGGGAAGTGGCCGGAAATTATTTGTGCCAATGAAGATGAGTATAAAAATGGGCACGAGCCTTTTTATACGAATTCAACTCATCTGCCGGTTAACTATTCTGAGGATATTTTTGAGGTTTTAGAGCATCAGGATAAACTTCAGACGAAATATACGGGAGGGACAGTCCTTCATGGGTTTGTCGGTGAAAAAATTTATAATGTCGAGGGGATGAAACAACTGATTAAGATCATTTGTGAGAAATTTAAGCTTCCCTATTTCACGATCACGCCGACTTTTAGTGTTTGCCCTGGCTGCGGCTATCGAGCGGGAGAGCATCAACTGTGTGATCAATGTCATTGTGAATGTGAAGTTTATTCAAGAGTTGTCGGATATTTAAGGCCTGTCCAGCAATGGAATAAGGGCAAAAAGGAAGAATTTAAAGAAAGGGTCACCTACAAATTATGCGCATAGGGGGCTTACAAAAGTTTTCCTTAATTGATTATCCCGGCAAACTGTCTTGTGTCATTTTTACTCAGGGGTGCAATTTTCGGTGTGGTTATTGCCATAACCCTGAGCTGGTTATCCCGGAGCGGTTTTGCCCAAGCATCCCGGAACAAGAGGTATTCGATTTTTTAAGAAGCCGACAACAGTATTTACAAGGGGTTGTTGTCTCCGGAGGGGAACCAACCATCCAGGGAGGGCTTGTTGCCTTCTTGGATCAAATTAAACGTTTGGGATATTTGATCAAGCTTGATACCAACGGGGGCCAGCCCGATATCTTAAGGCAGCTAGTTCAATTAAAATTACTTAACTATGTCGCCATGGATGTTAAAGCTCCCCTGGATCGATACGAGGAAATTATTAACGCAATGATTGATCCAAGAAAAATAGAACAAAGCATCGAAATTATTATTCATTCGGGGATTAAACACGAATTTAGGACAACGGTTGTTAAGTCTCTTTGCTCACAAGAAGATTTGTATAAAATCCGTCAAATGATTAAAGGATCCCAGCGATATAATCTTCAAAAAGCAAGGATCGATGAAAATGTTTTGGACCAAAGATTGTCCGGGCAAGGGCAGTATACAGACGAAGAATTTAAATGTTTTAAAGAGGAATTAGAAAAATGTGTTTAGAATATAATAATGAAAGGGAAAAGAGATGAAGCAACGATGGTTAGTCACGATGGCGGTTATAGGCGTTTTGTTAACTGTGGGGATAGGCAGAAGTTCCGCCGATGATCGAAAAACTTTAAATGTCCCTAAATTACGGGAAAAGGCGATTCTTACTTATGCTCCGGAGGTCCCCCCGCCGATTAAGCGGAAACAGCCGGCTCTTGTCGAGATTCATATGAAATCTTTAAGAAAGACGATGGAAATAAAGCCGGGTAAGCTGTATGAATTTTGGACATTTGACGGCCATGTCCCAGGGCCATTTATCCGTGTCCGGGAAGGCGATGTCATCGAAGTCCATCATACAAGTGAAGACAATACAGGGATGCCTCATAATATTGATTTTCATGCTGTGACCGGGCCAGGCGGCGGAGCCCCCGTGACGACAGTTGTCGCGGGAGAAGAGCGAATCGCTTGGTTCAAAATGTTGCAACCGGGATTATATGTCTATCATTGTGCGGCCCCCCCGGTCATGGATCATATTGCTAACGGGATGTATGGACTAATTTTGGTAGAACCTAAACATGGGTTATCCAGAGTCGATAAAGAATTTTATGTGTTTCAGAGTGAATTTTATGCCTCTGATCCGGCAGAAGATCTGGTAAAGAAAGTCGAAGTAGGGCACGATCATCGCGCCAACGCTGGTGTAGAAAAAAAGGAGGATTTCTGGGGAGCCGAAGAGGCCACAACAGACCAGCCAGAGACGGTTCTTTTGCCCTTCTCCCATCAAGATGGTTTAGATGAACATCCCCGGTTTATTGTTTTTAACGGTAAGGTCGGCTCGTTAACACAAGAAGGCGTGTTAAAAGCAAAAGTGGGAGAAAAAGTCCGTATTTTCTTCGGTAACGGCGGGCCTAATTTGATTTCTTCCTTTCATGTGATTGGAGAGATTTTCGATAATGTCTATCGAGAGGGAGACTTGATCAGTCCGCCCGCCCATAGTATTCAAACAACACTGGTTCCTGCCGGTGGAAGTACTGTTGTGGAATTCGGGCTAGAAGTCCCTGGCAATTATACGTTGGTCGACCATGCGATTTTCCGTACTGAGAAAGGAGCGGTTGGATATCTCCAAGCCGAAGGGGATCCCAATTATGATATTTATGCTTCTGATCAGGATCCGGTTTATTGTCCGGGATGCTTAGTTCATCCGTAAAGGGATGATTAATCTAAAATCGGAAAGGTTCATATGTTTAAAATTAAAACTTTACAGCAGTTATTGAATATTAAAGAAAAAGATTTTCGGAAGCTTGATATCGAACAATTGCGTGTTATTTTGGGGACATTCCGGTATCTTGTCCGGAGCATAGAACGGGAAATAAACCGGCGTTGTAACGAAAGCGATAAATGATAGGGTGTAGAGATGGAAGATCAATGGGAACAAATTGGAGGAAACGACCGCTTGTTGAATAAAATCATTCAGCAGGTAGGCGACAATGTCATGATAACAGACAGGGAAGCCGTTATTTTATATGTAAACCCTGCTTTTGAGAAAACGACCGGTTATTCCAAGGAAGAGGTTTTGGGCCAGAATCCCCGCATCCTTCAGTCGGGGGAACACGGGGAAGCGTATTACGCAAGATTATGGTCGACGATTTTGTCCGGGAATATCTTTAATGTCCATACAACAAATAAAAATAAACGAGGAGAACTATTTATCGCTGATCAAACGATTTCCCCGATTAAGGATGACTCCGGTGAAATTACCCATTTTATTTCTGTGTGGAGGGATATCACGGAAATTGTCAAAGCTGAAGAGGAAATGAAGCGATTAAGAAATCAAGTTGACTTAGAGAAAAGAAAGCTCGAGCAGGTTTTAAATATCGAATCGCACTTAAGCACGATTTTTGATTTACATAAGCTGGTTGATTTTATCGTTAACAATACAACGGCCATTTTGGAGGCACAAAGATGTTCGATCATGTTTATCGATGAAAACAGCGGTGAATTATGCGTAAAAGGGTACAAGGGGATCGCTGAAGAATTAATTACTGCCCGACGCCTTAAAATCGGGGACCCGATTGCTGGGATTATTGCTCTTGAGGGCAAGTCTGTTCTGGTCACGGACATTGAAAAAGACAGGCGATTTTCCCGAGAAAAGGGGTCATCTTATAAGAGCAAATCATTTATCAGCGCGCCTATTAAATTAGGAGAAAAGTTAATCGGCGTGATTAGCCTGGCGGATAAGTGCGGGTCACAAGAAGTCTTCACGGAGATCGATTTAAAAATACTTTGCATGATTGTACGGCAAGCCGCAATCGCAATCGAAAATGCGAAAATGTACCGGCAATTAAATTACTTAACAGTTACTGACCCCATTACAAATATCCACAATTACCGTTACTTTATTCAAAAATTAGATTATGAAATTAAAAGGGCAAGACGTTATGAGCGGGCGGTATGTATCGTTATGGTCGACGTGGATAATTATAAGCCATATAATGATGATTTCGGCCATTTAGAGGGGGATCGTTTGCTCCGAGAAATAGCAAAAATATTAGAGGAAAATTTGCGAGAAGTTGATGTCGTTTGTCGTTACACAGGCGATGAATTTGCTTTGATATTGCCAGAAACAAAGCCTGCCGAAGCAGAAGTTGTCGGCAAAAAAATAATGGAAAAAATAAGCGGGCTTTCATTAAAGCGGAAAATTACGTTAAGCCTGGGGGTCGCACAGTATTCATCTCCCATGGATCGAGCAGAGTTAATCCTTAAGGCGGATGCGGCCTTGTCTTCGGCCAAAAGAGAAGGGAAAAATAAGATTTGTGTTAACCGTTGATCCATTGCTTTGATGCGGGAATCAACGAGGGGCGTTAATAGCAACAGGCTGTGAGCGAAAGAGGTAAGATGAACCGGGTCATCTCAAAAGGATGGCCCTTCTAAATTTTTATTTTTGTGGCATAATAAAACCATGCTGCGGCCAGAAAAACTTAAAGGTTTTGTCACGCCTGAAAAAACGAAACACCATGCCGAGCTTTTGGCGAATCGTATCCGCAAGCAGTTCCGCCATCTGTCGCGGCGGTTCCGACGACAAAATATCGATTGTTTCCGCCTCTATGACTGGGATATCCCCGAGATTCGCGCGGTCGTGGATTGGTATGCCGGGCATGTCGTCATCGGGGAATACGAGCGGTTACAAACGACGCAAGATTGGCTGTCGCAAATGGCCGCCGCCGTTGGCCAGGCTTTAAATCTTCCGATGGACAAAATTCATCTCAAACGCCGCCACACAATGATGGAAGGCCGCCCCCGTTACCGCAGAATGTCCCGCCCTTCTCAATTAAACGTAGACGGGACCCCGCTTACTTCTGATATTGGAAAAGCGGGAAATTCGTTGGGCAAGCGTTTTGAGGTGAGGGAACGAAATCTGCGCTTTTGGGTTAACATGGATGATTTTTTGGACACGGGATTGTACTCGGACCATCGGGACACACGTGTCATTGTCAGTAACATTGCTGCTGGAAAGGACTTTCTCAACCTGTATGCCTACACTGGTGCGTTTACGTGCGCCGCGGCAGCAGGAGAAGCCAAAACAACGGTGACCGTGGACCGTTCGGGAACTTATCTCAATTGGGCGCAGGACAATTTAAAATTAAACGGACTTTGGGGCCCCCGGCATACGCTTGTGCAATCCGATGCCATGCGGTATTTGGCTAAAGCCCAGCGTGAAGGACAGCGCTTCACATTGGCGTTCGTTGACCCGCCATCTTTTTTTAGAGAGCGAAGCAGAGGGGTCGCGTTTGACATTAGCGAGGACCATCCCGAATTGATCCGTAATGTCTTAAAAGTCATGGCTCCCGGGGCGCTTGTATTGTTTTCAACGAACCATCAGCGCTTTGAACCGAATTTCCATGGCTTGGCCGTTAAAGAAATCAAAGAGCTCACCCCAAAAACTATTCCCGAAGATTATCGTAACCGCCGCGTTCATCGTTGCTGGCAAATGGTGGCGGCTTAAGGCATCATCAACAAGATGAATAAAATCTGGAATTTTAGTCTTTAATGTTTAGTTTAGGTGTATAATTAAAAAATTATTTAAGGCGATTGATCCATAAAGGAGGGACGATGTTTTCCCGTTTTTTCCCCAAGGAAGTTAATTTTTTCGATCTATTCGAGAAGCAAGTGGATTGTGCCGTTAAGGCCGCCAAAGAGCTCAAAGAGATTGTTTGCACCCCGGGGCTCCTTCAGGAGGAGGCTTACAATAAGATCGGTGCGATGGAACATGAGGGGGATGACATTGCACACACGATTATGGATCAACTCAATAAAACGTTTATTACTCCCTTTGACCGCGAGGGCATCCACGCCCTCACTAAAAAAATTGATGACATCACCGACATGGTCAATACGATTGTCAGCCGGCTGCGGGTTTATAAAATCCAGGGGGGAGACAAGTATTTTATCGAATTTGCTTCCATGATTGAGACTTCCGTTTTCCATGTTGCCTCGGCCGTCAAGGGGTTACGCGATACAAAAAATGCCAAAGCCATTTTAACGTCTTGTATCGAGATTAACCGCCTTGAACGTCAAGGGGATATTATGCGCGATAAAGTGTTCGTTGAGCTTTTTGAGAACGCCAAAGACCCCATTCAGGTTATCAAGTGGAAGGAAATTTATGAAGACGCTGAGACACTGTTGGATATTTGTGAAGACGTTGCGCACGTTGTTGAATCCATCCTTGTTAAACACCTCTAATCTCTCCTCCGCCTACTAAATTTTTAATTTGAAAGGCGGGATAGCCTATGACGATCGGGATCATTTTTCTTATTTTTCTTGCCCTTGTTTTTGATTTCCTTAACGGGTTTCATGATTCTGCCAATTCCATCGCGACCATCGTTTCGACGCGTGTCTTGTCTCCGCGCCGCGCCGTTGTGTGGGCCGCGTTTTTTAATTTCGTTGCGGTTTTCTTTTTTGGGCTTCACGTTGCCAATACCATCGGCAAAGGAATCATCGATATAACGATTGTCGACCAACAAGTGATCTTTGGGGCTTTAATGGGGGCGTGTGCTTGGGATATTATTACGTGGTATTATGGCCTCCCGACAAGTTCATCCCATGCCTTAATTGGCGGGCTCATTGGTTCGGCCCTTGTCAAAGTTGGTCCGGGAGCTTTGGTTTGGAAGGGCATTTTCAAAACAGCCACATTCATCGTTGTTTCCCCTTTACTAGGGCTTATATTGGGTGCCATTATCAGCTTTTTTGTTTATGGATTGTTTCGTAATAGTGTCCCTCAGAAGGTCGATCACTTTTTTAGAAAAGGGCAGTTAATATCAGCGGCATTTTATAGTTTGGGCCACGGCGGCAAC
>JAGVNC010000023.1 GCA_020053475.1 Candidatus Omnitrophota bacterium
GGTTTACCCGTGGATGAATGGTTTTTCGCCCAAAGGGCGTCGAGCGAAGCTCGTAGAGTGGAAACAGGTGCCACGGGTTTCACCCGTGGGGTTTCCACTCTATAAATTTTTAATTTCAAAGACAATTTTTAGGTTAAAATAGAAACCATGTCTCACCGTTACGATTACTTAATTATCGGCTCCGGGATCATGGGCTTAAGCCTGACCAAAATCATTCACGAACAAAAACCCAATGCTACGATCGCCATTCTCGACAAAGAAAAGGGGGAGGCCCATCACGCGTCGAGCCGTAACAGCGGGGTGTTGCACGCCGGATTTTATTACACGAGCGATAGCCTCAAAGCGAAACTCACGATCGAAGGCAATCGCGCGCTTAAAGACTACTGCCGTCAGAAAAATATTCCTGTGAATGAATGCGGCAAACTGGTTGTCGCACAGAATGAAGAAGAATTACAGGCTCTCTACAAACTCGAAGAGAGGGGGAGGGCCAATGGCTCCGGCGTGCGCTTGATCGATGCAGGCGAAGCAACCGAAATCGAACCCAACGTCCGCACCCACAAAAAAGCATTGTACTCGCCCCAAACCGCCAGCGTTAACCCTGCCGAGGTCTGCAAAGCCATCCGCCACGATTTGGAACAGAGGGGCGTGAAGTTTCATTTCGGCACGCAATTTTTATCTCGCCAAAAGAATGTGATCCAAACAAACCAAGGCGATTTTGAAGCGGCAGTGGTGATCAATTGCGCGGGGCTTTACGCCGATCGCATTGCCCGTCACTATGGCTTTGGCCTGGTGTACACGATGATTCCTTTTAAAGGAATCTATTTAAAATATACAAAAAATAAAACGGACATCCGCACCAATATTTATCCTGTCCCGAATCTCAAAAATCCGTTTTTGGGCGTGCATTTTACCAAAACAGCGGGCGGGGAGATCAAGATCGGCCCGACGGCCATTCCCGCCCTTTGGCGCGAGAATTATGAAGGGATTTCCAATTTCAACGCTTCCGAACTGGGTGAAATTGCCTACCATCAACTGCTCATGTTTGTCACCAACGCCAACGGATTTCGCGGCTTGGCCTTTGAAGAAAGCCGCAAATACAATAAAACGTATTTTATCCAACTGGCCAGCCAACTGGTCCAATCCATTGATCCGGCCGGATTCACCGAATTTACCGCGCCGGGCATCCGCGCCCAACTCTTGAACAAAAAAACATTCCAATTAGTGCAAGATTTTGTGGTGGAAGGGGACGATAAAAGCGTCCACATCCTCAATGCCGTTTCTCCCGCCTTCACCTGTTCCTTCCCCTTTGCCAAATACGTTGTAGAAAAATATCTAAAATAAGACAGTTGGGGGATAGGCCTTCCAGGCTCAAACAGTCCTCGCTCGATAGATTTCTCTAAAATGGGTTAGCCATATCATCACCGAGCGAGTTCCACAGGCCGCCAATCGGCCGAGGACTGTCCGAGCGAATGATGATATGGCTAACCCACAGAAGAAATCTATCAGCTGCGGAACTCGCTGGAAGACCTATCCCCCAACTGCCATCTGAGATTAACAAATCCCTTGCCCTATCAAAAAATACTAATATAATTCCACTTGCCACATAAACTGTTATATGGTAATTTATATACGTCAAAAAGAGAAGTATTTAAAGCCAAACCATGCTATACTTTAACTAGCCGATGAAATATTTAAGGAGAACACGATGAGTGACTTGCGCCTAATGATCCAAAGCACGCCCAACCCAAATGCGTTGAAATTTGTCGTAAATACGCCCGTCAAAATTGACGGGAATATCACTTATAAAAGCGCTGGCGAATGCACTTACAATCCGCTGGCCAAAGCCATTTTTGATTTGAGCCCCAATATCCGCGAGGTATACTTTTTTGATAATTATATTACCGTGACGCAAAACGGGGAAGCGGACTGGGATGATCTGGAAAGCAAAATCCAGGCCGTGATTAAAGAGAAAATCGACACTCATGATCCGCATTTTCAAGTGGAGATTCCTAAAGCTGATCAGGCCCCCTCCGGGCCCCGCAGCAAGGAAATGGATCAAATCGACGCCATTTTGGACCAAACGGTGCGCCCTGCCCTACAAATGGACGGAGGCGATATCAAATTAATCAACTATGCCAATGATACATTGCAAGTATTTTATCAAGGGGCCTGTGGGTCCTGCCCCAGCTCAAGCATGGGGACAATGAAGGCCATTGAAAATATTTTGCGGGACCAGTTTAATCCTAATATTGTCGTGGAATTAGCGGAGGCTTAATAGAGAACGAAGCCATGAATTTAGCCGATAAAAAATGCGAACCGTGTGAAGGAAAAACCCGGGCCTTTACCAAAGAAGAAGCCTTAAGTTATTTACAAAAGATAGAGGATTGGCAGCTCACGGCCGATGCCAAAGGCATTTGGCGGGAATACACAACCAAAAATTTTATGGCTGCGGTCGATCTAATCAATAAAATCGCCGATGTGGCCGAAGCCGAAAATCATCATCCCGACATTCATCTGACGGGATATCGCAAGTTACGCATCGATTTAAGCACGCATGCGATCGGCGGATTGTCGGAAAATGATTTTATCGTGGCAGCCAAAATTAACGGACTGCCGGTGGAACTTAAAAAATAGAGGAGTGGTCAGTGGCCAGTGTTCAGTGGTCAGCAAAACTACTGAACACTGATCACTGATCACTGATCACTGATGTTCAAAATCAACCGCAAAATCGAGTACGCACTTATTTCGCTCAAACACATGCGCCAAAAGAGCCCGGGCCAGTTGACGTCAGCCAAGGAGATCTGTGATATTTATAATACGCCGTTTGACCCAACATCGCGTGTTTTACAGATTATGACGCAGTATAAAATTTTACAGGCGGAGCAAGGGGCCAAGGGAGGATACCAAATCATCAAGGACCTTTCCAAGTTAACACTGCGGGACCTTTCCGATATCATCATCGGCCCCATTGAAATCGCCAATTGTTTTCATGGCAACCATTCAAATTGTGAAATTACGCACAGTTGCCACATTATTGCGCCGATGCTTTCGTTAAATGAAAACATCAAGAAACTGTTTAGCACCATTATGATTGCGGATTTGATTGAATCGAAACATCAGGGAGAAAAAAATATCCGCGGCAAAGAAGTCAGATTAACATCTTCGTCCGCGATGAAATAACAATAAGAGGTGGGGATTATGTCACGGCCTGTCGAAGAAAAATTGAACGCGAAAACAATTGAAGAGAACAAACTCTCCAGCCGAGATTACAAGTTTGGGTTTTACACAGACATTGCGACCGACCGTATCCCTCCGGGGTTGAATGAAGACATCATTCACATGATTGTCGACATCAAAAAAGAGCCGGATTGGATGCGGGAATGGCGGCTCAAGGCTTATCGCCATTGGACGAAGATGAAGGAACCGCATTGGCCGAATTTTCAATACGGGCCGATTGATTACCAAGGCTTAAGTTATTACACCGCCCCTAAGGAGCGCCCCCAAGCCCCGGGAAGCTTAAAAGAAGTTGACCCCGAACTCATCAAAACATTTGAAAAGTTAGGCATCCCCATCCAGGAACAAAAGCGATTGAGCGGTGTCGCCGTCGATGCCGTCTTTGACAGCGTTTCGGTGGGGACGACCCATCAACGAGAGCTGGAAAAGGTGGGCGTCATTTTTTGCTCGATGACGGAGGCCATTCACAACCATCCGGACCTCGTCAAAAAATACATGGGATCGGTTGTTCCTTATTCGGACAATTTTTTTGCAACTCTTAATTCCGCTGTCTTTAGCGACGGATCGTTCTGCTACATCCCCAAAGGCGTGCGCTGCCCCTTGGAACTATCCACATACTTCCGGATCAATTCCGCCGGGTCAGGCCAATTTGAACGCACCCTGATTGTTGCCGAAGCCGGGAGTTATGTCAGTTATTTGGAAGGCTGCACGGCACCAATGCGTGACGAAAACCAACTGCATGCCGCCGTTGTCGAACTCATTGCCTTGGACAATGCCGAGATCAAATACTCGACGGTCCAGAACTGGTATTCGGGCGATAAAGAAGGCCGGGGAGGGATTTATAATTTTGTTACCAAACGCGGTAAATGTTTAGGGAAAAGTTCGCAAATTTCTTGGACTCAAGTCGAAGCCGGATCTGCCATCACCTGGAAATACCCCAGTGTCATTTTGCTAGGGGACAAATCCGTGGGTAAATTTTATTCCGTGGCGCTCACTAACCATCGGATGAAAGCCGACACCGGGACCAAGATGATCCACATCGGCAAAAACACACGGAGCACGATCGTCTCCAAAGGGATTTCGACGGATGAGTCCAGCAATACGTACCGGGGCTTGGTTAAAATTATGCCGTCGGCCAATGGGGCACGCAACTATTCCCAATGCGATTCGATGTTAGTTGGCAACAAATGCAGCGCCAACACATTCCCCTATATTGAAGTCAATAACCCTACAGCCACGATGGAACACGAAGCATCGACATCCCGAATCAACGCCGAGCAAATGTTTTATCTTCGGTCTCGGGGGATTGATATGGAGGGGGCGATCTCTTTAATTATCAATGGTTTTTGTAAAGACGTCTTTAAGGAACTGCCGATGGAATTTGCGGTGGAAGCGATTAAATTGTTGGAGATGAAATTGGAAGGAAGTGTGGGATAA
>JAGVNC010000024.1 GCA_020053475.1 Candidatus Omnitrophota bacterium
ACATACTTGAAAGGCTCTGCGGATAAATAAGCCCTTTCTCGATTAACTCTCTCACTTGGGGCTGCTGTGAATCCTTCCGATCTAGAATAAAAGCGTCCGTATACCAACTAACAGGCGTCAATGGAATCGCGTTATTTTTAAAAATGCCCAGCACCGATGACAGGTTCGTTTTTAGCAGATTGACCCGGATACTAAACGATTTATCTTGCGTAAAGCTCTGTAAAGCAGCCTCTCGACAAGGCTCAGGCAAAATTGAATTTAACCGTTCCAAAAACTTATCGGGTAATTTGTTCATAACTTATTTAATAACCATATTTTACAGAATAAAAATATATTGAAATTATTTGTGCATAACTCTTGTCTTTTATGAATAGGATGAGTTATACTTAATATTATCATTTCTAGTAAATTTCTAAATCAATATCATGAATATATTTAAGAAAAAATCCAACGAACGCGCCGCGACCGTCATTGAATACTCTTTGATTGGCATCGCTGTCATGCTGGGGATTATCCTAATGGCCCCCACCGTGGCGAATATGGTGAATGCGTATTTTAAAGGAATGGAGACATCCGTTCAAGAATCGTACTACGATCCCCTAACGCCCGGTAATAGCGATGACCCTTCTCTTCCGGGCGGTTGCAGTTGTTCATGGGTGCTGCCTCCTCCGTGCACAACCGCACCTTGCTGCGGGGTGGGGACATGCGCTCCCGACCAACACTCGCTGGTCAAAATATGTGATCCCGCTTTATGCGAACCCATGGAATATCAATGCGTCGACGAACCCGCTTGCTGTACAACCAGCGGGCCCTTGGGTTGCGGCGACGGTGGTTGTGCGCTCAATCAAATGCATTATACAAAAACATGCGGAAATCCTGCGTCGCCAACGATCACTGAAGTTTGTGTGGATGGTGATGCAAGCTGTGAATTCGGATGTACGGATGAATACAGCGGCGCTGATTATTGTAAAAATTTCCCCCAAGATGCCGACGATGAAACAGGATTAACGGCAAATACTCATTATACTCTTGTGAATACCTGTACAGCCGCCCAAAAATGTGAACAGCGATGTAAAGCCGGCCATGCCTTGGAATATCTCGGCCCTGGCCCTTATGATTGGCAATGCACAAAACTGTTTATCAACGTTCCCGAGCTCGGCCTCACGCTGGGACAAGGGCAGTGCGGCGATGAAGTGAGTATCACCTGCCCGGGTGGCTACATGATTGTGGGCGGAGGGATCAATACCGCCGGCGATGGCGATGATGATGGGGTTGTCGATGTTCCTGATGAAAATTACGTTGCGAACAGCTGCAATGGAAGCAATGAAAATATTCGTCATTTTGTCAATGAACCCGGCCCCATTGAAACAGACAATAATCCACCGTCCGTTCACGAATGGAGATTTCAAGCCAATAATTATAAAGTCACGGGATACGCGCGCTGCGGACGGCTGGACTTGATTCCGGAGAACACTCAAATCGTCAGTAGAGTGTCCGATCCTTCTGATTCACAATGTGACAACTTACTGACTGTCATGTGCGCCGACGGCGAAACAGTTGTCGGCGGCGGCATGTATGTGGAATCCAATGTCGCCTGTCCGGGAAGCAATAATGATAACAATAAAATTTTCTGGCTTGTTTCGCGGCCATTCGGTGGCGAGGAGGGCTGGCAATGCGGGGTGGACGGCCGCGGGGGCCCGGGAAACGTCGTGCGCTGTTATGCCGAATGTTTACAAATCCCTGACTTTATTCCTTAAAAGGATAGACACAAATGAATCCATCGATGTTAATTAAAAAGCAAAATATTCTGATCCTCGCCCTCTTTCTTATCGGAGGGATGGCTCATCGTATTGACGCGGCTTGGGAAATCAAAACAGAATCCTCACAATGTGATGTGCCTGAGTGTATCACCAATACGACATGTTCGGGAGAGTATCCTATCCTGATCAGCGGCGGGAGTCAGTCCCTTGGATCGGGGAGCAATAACATCAAACAAATCTTCAATTATCGTTACTCCCCCAATACCTGGGAAACGACGGCCAGCGAGAAAATGTCAAAGGGCACAGTTATTTGCGCCAAAGAAGTGCCCCAAAAATAGGGACAGACACTATTTTTCTTAAGAAAAATAGTGTCTGTCCCTATTTTTATGTCCCTATTTTTAATTACAATCAAAATATTTAATCTCGTATAACTTGCCTGGAGATTTAGGGCATTTGTTTAAGGCTGGGGCGCAAGTATAGTTCGGCGCGGTAGGATTATCGGTCCCCTTTTGAGACAAGACAAACGCATTCCCCCAATCTTTTCCATTTGCGCTTTCAATCACATACCCTTCATCGGTGACGGCACGGCATTTGTTTTGACCTTGAATTTTGTTATTGCAGGCGACACTTTGAAAATCTCCTTTAACAGTCCCACTAACATTCGCTTTAATCCAGCTGCCTGGAATCCCTGTCTGTGAATAAAAGATCGCTTTGATCTTGCTGTTATTCGTTCCCACCGCAATATAAAGCGGTGATCCGGGATTGGATGCAGTGCAAGCGGCACCGGGACAATAGGCCGTCGGGCTATAAGTTAACCCATAAAATATATGATTTTCGCCGGTTTGCAAAGTATTGGTGACGGCCCACGGCAAACCGTTCCCCAAATTGGGTGTCGTGACTGTGCTGATGAGCCCGCCTTCTCCCGCGGCGACCCAGCGATCATCCCCTGGATTGTAAAGCAGGTCAAAAATTGTGCCGGGGATCCCTGTATTAATGATCTGCCAATCGATGCCATCATAAGAAACAACGGCCTGGCTATCGTCTCCCACCGCTACAAATCGGTGGTCAATCCCGTCCTTGCCATTACTTGCCACGGCGCGAATTTTGCCAATCTTCGGGAATGGAAGAGTGATACATTCGCCAAATTGATCAACCTTGCCCTTACAATCCTTCACCACATTGCTGCGCATATTCTCTAAAGGCAATTCAACATCGCCGCTCGTGTCGACGCTAAATTTTTCATATCCCAATTTTTTGTCGGCGGCGACCAAACGAACAAGACAGTTCCCGTTCACCGCGCAATCCACATCCAGGCCCGCATTATTATAAGCGGTCGATGTCATCGTACTTCCCCATAAAAGCAACTGCTCGGGATTGACATCATCGTCCTTCTTTTTCTTCTTAGGAATGCATTGCCAATTGAGGTCCCCAGGCGTTCGATAAGCAATATTTGTTTTCTTCCCGGAAACTTCTAAAATTTGTGATTTATCCTCGTCGGCAATTGAGTCCTCGACAAGGTTGCTCGGAGAGATCCCTTTATACACATGATAAAACGCGCCCTTCTCACAGATATCTAACTGGAAGTCCTTCTCATTATCAGGGATATGATTTGTAAACATATGCCCTTTTTTCCCACCACCGACGATGACCCAAGTTGGATGATCGGTGCATGACAAGGCGGATACTGGTACATCAGCCCATTGACATTCGTTGCCGGGTTCATTAACGCAAACTTTATTTCCCCCGTCAAGATAAGCATATTCAGGGGAACCATCATGAAATTCGCACGCTTCGCCTTTATCCAAAACCTCATTCCCGCACAACGGCTGGCCATTAGAATCTTTTAACGGACATTCGGGCGCGCCTTCGCCGATAACGGCTTGGCAAACTCCATCCACTAAAGCCGCGTGCCATCCCTGGGTATCATATTTGCATTGATCATATGTTCCGCTCGCAGCTGTGTTGGGAACGGGCACACATTTGGGGATGGAATCACTGGATGGTGTTTTTGATCCCGGATTGACGGAAGGGCCGCTTCCGCCCGTACCAACCGGCGATGCAGGGCCTGAACTAGCCGATGAGCCGGAAGGATCATTCTCCGAAGAAATAGCTCTTTGGGTCGTTGAGCTTACGAAAGACCCGCTATCCAAAATGGGTAAATATCTTATTTCTTGATGGGTGCATTGGGCATCATCATAACATTCATTGGTGGGAATGGGCGAAGAAGAATCCCCCACATAAACAGATTCTTGGACACATTGTGAATTTTCACATCGACCGATGAGGACAAAGGGAGGAGGACAATCCGCAACCGTCGAACACCCTTCCATGAAATCATATTCAGAGGACTGGCTTACAGGAACAGAGCAATCGTCATTATCACCTTCAAGATCTTGGAGGAGATTACCGGGCTTGCCTTCATCAACACAGCATTTGCCTGTATTCACCCAGATGTTCTCGCCTAACTCTTTAACAAAAACTTCTTCTTTCTCACAGACACCCGGATTTAAACCCGGCATTTGCTGAGGGCCATCAGAGGGATCTCTTCCTGAAGGATCGTTAATGGTAAGCCCTCCATTGTTACCATTACCACCCCCCACAAGTTGGGCAAAAGCGGGAGATTGCCCAATCAGTAAACAAAGTGTCGAAATGATGGCTAATGATATTTTGTTAAATTTACCCATGATCCCCTCCAGATTCATTTATAAATATGGGAAAATATCGGCTAAAATTCAAAGAAAACGTTATTCTCAAGATTCATACAAACTCTTATATATAACAAGTATATATTATAATACTTAGAAAGCAAGGTAGCGGGCGATATTCGTGAAAACGATTTCTTGCTTTTTAATCCAGGAAGGGATTTGCACACCAAATTAATCATAACTCATTGGATTATATATAGATAGGATAAAACAATTTGTCTAAATGAGAAGTTAATACTGCCGCGACACTCAAAATAATTCTCAATTTTCGAAGAGGCAAAAATCATTGTTTTCGCTTGGGTTACCAATCCCATGACTTTCGGCCGAGAATAAAGCCGATGACAAAGCTCAACAGGCCCACGGAACAAACAAGAATAATGCGCGACATGCTGATTCGCCACCAAAGAATTTGGACAGACACAACTTGGGTATTCTGGAAAAGAATGATGGTGAGAAAAATTCCCAGGAGGAGAAAAATAAAATTTTTAAAGGACATCCCCGTACCTTTATTGATGGAAGATGAATGCAACTATTCTAATCCCCTGCAATCTGAAAGATTGCGGGGACGTAACCCTGAGAAATGCTAATGTATTTCTCAGGACAAAAAAATCGGCCCCCTTAAAATAATTTAACGGGGCCGATCAATTTCATCCTGTCCATAATTTTTGTGTGGCGGGCCTTACTAAATTCGTAATCTCCGACCCCTTCTCTTCTGCAACGTTCAACAATCATTAACCGCTCAATTAATACGTCTGCATGGCAGCGTTAGCCGGGACAGCTGCAGGCTCACTAGGCATCGTCGGTTGTTGGGCATTGCCTACCATTGGTTGTTCGGCATTGGCTGCAGGAGCGCTCGGCATCCCACCTTCGTCTTCCCAAGTCTCGGCGCCGTAATCCGCCCCCGTATCTTCCTCTTCCTTGATGACGGAAACAGCAATCTTAGTGTCCCCATCCACACGATAAAAAATTTCAATATTATCGTTGACGGCGATATTGGCTAAACTATCAACATTCTCATAAACGGTTTGATCGTTGGATGTATACGTCGATTGGACCGGCTGCTCATCTAAATTGATTTCGGTAAGCACAATTTGCCCATCCGAGACTTGAAGAACTTGACCGTAAGCGTAGTTCAGCTCTTCTTCATCAGCCTGGACTTGAGCAACGATGAAACATCCTGCCACGATGGCCAATCCTAAACCCATTAACTTCTTGTTCATGTTCTTCCTCCCTGTCCCGCCTTGGCGGGGCTTGAAATAATTAATATTAATTCTGAATAGACAGTGATTTAAGCATTCATCATAGCAAAAATTTGCCGTTTGCAAAATAGTTTTTTACAAGAAGGCGGTTTTCTGCTAAGGCGGATAAAACAAAGCATTCCAAGGGGTTCAATTGAATGATTATCGGGAGGCCGTCTGCACGGAGACTGAGGGGCCATTCGCCATTTTTTCTTGATTCGCCTGATAGAGCTCCTCAAACAATTGGGCATGTTTTGTATTGGGAGGGATATTGGCTGGGGTCGCGTAACCTGATTTAATCATGGTTGAATTTAGCAACACATGAAAACTCCCCTTGCCCTTTGGGTCATAAAAATAATACATATCGTATTCTTCCGGGAACTTTGTCACGTCCATGTTTTCGGTTCCTTCATATTCGAACCAGATATACGCCAATAAATTGCCTTCTTCATCAACCCGGTTAACGTCGTATTCAACCTCAACAACACTTCCGCTCACCAAACTGCGCACAAAATCCCCTATCTCCTTCGCCTGATCATCGTTAAGATCAATGCCAATCAGGCGAATCTGGTCTCCATTGATGAGCTTTAATGTCCGGCCATCGATCACGCTTTGGACAAATTGGGATTCGGCCCAGGCAGGACTTGTGAACACGGTCATGATTAAAATCAGGAATAATCGTTTCATCAAAATAAGTATAAAACATATTTGGAGGAAAAATGCCTTTGAGGCGGGTGATTCAGGAAAACGCTTCCCAGCCATTAGTATTCTGGCAACTGGTCACTGGCGACCGGCGACCAGCGACCAGCGACTGTAAACCATGATTACAAGAGATAATTCTGGAAGAGGACCGCGAACCCTAGGAAGGCAAAAAAGCCCATGACATCCGTAACGGTGGTGAGGATAATATTGGAACATTGGGCCGGATCCATGCCAATGGCCTTCATGGCGATGGGGATGGCGGCACCCGCACATCCGGCAATAGCCAGGTTGACCAACATCCCTAAACAAACAACAAGGCCAAAATAAGGATTCCCATTCCACAGCCAAGCAACGGCCCCTGTGACAAGGCCGATAATAATTCCATTAATCGTCCCAACCAATGTTTCCTTCAAAATGAGTTGTTTGACTTTCTGAGGCGGGATTTCGCGCATCACAAGCCCGCGCATGACAACCGCCAATGATTGGGCGCCGGCGTTCCCTCCCTGGCCGGCAATCACCGGTAAAAAAACCGCCAAGACAGTCAATTTCCCGATAATTTCTTCAAACATCGCCACAACACCCGCCGCGAGAAAAGCGGTGAATAAATTCACGTGGAGCCACGGCAACCGCGTCCGCAAAGAAAACGAGAGGGGAGAAAAAACATTCTCATCGCCGCTAGCGCCGAACATCTTTTGCATGTCTTCCGACGCTTCTTCCTGGACATCCCCGATCAAACGTTCAGCGCGGACAATGCCTAAAAGCCGCTGTTGATTGTCCACGACAGGCGCGACGAAAAATCGGCGGGACTTAAACTCATTGGCGACAGTTTCCCTGTCCATAAAACAATTCACCGAATAAATGTCGCGGCGCATTACATTCTCCAAAAGGTCGCTTTCAGCGGCAATCAACATGTCGCGCATATTCATGACGCCGACAAGTTTGTTTTCTTTATCGACGACATAAACATAGGAACTGGACGACCCTCGCTGGGCCAAGAGCCGTATTTTTTGAATGGCTTCCTTCACCTTAATGTCCCCATGAAACGCAATGACATCGAGGGTCATAATGCGGCCCGCGCTATCTTCCGGGAAACTCAAATATTCCTGAATCTGGCGCTTTCTCTTTTCTTCCAGATGCTGGAGCAACTCTTGGCGCAATTCACTGTTTAATTGCATAAACATACTGGCCGCCTGCTGGGCGTCGAGGCCGTTGACAATCCGCGGAAAAAGGCTGCGCGGCATTTGCTGTAAAAGGACCGCGGCATACGAATCATTCAGATGCCCCAAGGCCTTGGTGGCCATCGCCAACGGGATGTTTTTCAGGACTTCGACCGCTTCCTCAGGGCTCATTGTTTCAAGGGCATGCGCCGCGGCCGCGGGATCGTTCTCAAAATATTTTTGGACCAAGGATAATAACGGAATTGATGCTTTCATCTTCCCTCAAATATTGTTATGGTTAAATTTCTCTTAAATATCCCCACGTGTGCAGGCGATCGCTGTCCTCATACCAACGATTTCCGATATCCGTGCGATAATACATATTGGGGATCATAATATTGCTGATACGATTATAGGCTTGGGCCTGCGCTTGTTTGAGCGTCGGGCCGCTTCCGACCACAATCAACACGACCCCGCTGTCCCCGGCGATCAACCATTCATCATTGATCTTTTTGACATCCCCGATATGAATCCCGTCAAAATTCGGCTTCTTAAAAAGGATGACTGAATCCTGCGAATACGTTTCAAATGTTTTTTTGTCATCAAACGGATACGGCGGGACCACAATGCGCACGCCGATTTGAAATCCGCTTTTGGCTTTAAATTCTTTGAGGGTTCCGCTGGCCAATTCAAACAGAAACTCACTGATCGGCATTTGGATCCCTTCCTGTTGAATATTGATCGTCGGATAGCCGAAACGGGCCGTAAATTCTAACGGATAAATCCCATTCGCGTTGACGATACAATTAATATCAATATACCCCGCAAACCCTTCCGAGCGCAACTTTGGTTCAATTTTTTTCAACGTGGCATTAAACACCTTATTAGGGCCGCTCCAATACATCGCCGTCCCCATTTCACCGGTCGACGGCCCGATGTTCCCGGGGAAAAGTTTCTTGTGCTCAAAATTGACATTAATGGGAAAGATAAAATCCTGGCCGTTAAAAAAAGCGCCGACAGCGATCTCGACACCGGTGACGCGGCGCTGCAGCTGAAAGACTTTTATTGTTTTCGTCCAAAACTTCTTATACGCTTCCAGCATCTGGATGACATCAATGCCATCCTCATCTTCTCCGACGAACAACAATCGTTTAATGTTTTGCGCCTCGCCGCTGGGTTTAATCACGTAACGATTGGGGTTGGCCTTCACAAAATCAATCGCCTCATCAAACGAGGTAAATTCCTGGAAAGGAATGATGTTGACCCCGGCATTCTTCAATTCTTCTTGGCCGAACGTCCTGTCATCTTCAAGGCGATCCGTATATTCGGTCCCGCCGATGACCACTTTTCCCTTGGCCCTCAATTGCTGGGCATATTTCCCTAACCCCAACACATCGTCGAACACAATAATATCCGCCCAGTCAACGTCCTTTTCCCAATCATCTGTCTTGGGGACAAACCCGTCGGCAATGTCCTTGATGTCTTTATTCTTGATAAAATACTTCGCGCCATGCCCTTCTTTAACGACTTGCCAGGCAATATCGTGAATTAAGGCATCAATTGAAACAAATAAAAAATTCTTTTTATCCATCCTGTTTCCTTAAGGGCCATCGAGGGACTACTCTTGAAGATGGCTGATCCCCTGTCGCGTCATTTGTTGGGCGCCGGCACGCACCATCTCATCAATGGCTTTTTTTGAATCTCCGGGGTGAATGTCAAGGCCACGAATAGCATCCACCAAAAGTTTGACCCGATACCCGCTTTTTAACGCATCGAGAACACTTGTTTGGACACAATAATCCGTGGCCAGCCCGCCGACCCAAAGCTCTTTAATATTAGAAGCTTTAAGGATTTGCTGTAAACCATATTTCTGAGAATTCACTCCCTCAAATGCAGAACTGCCATCTTGATTTCTCTCCATCCCTTTGGAAACAACGATCGACTGTGCGGGGACAGACAATTGACGAGGGAACCTCGCTCCCGGTGTGCCTTCAACACAATGCGAAGGCCACTTTCCGCCCTGGGCCTCAAAATGCTGGGAATCTTTTGGGTGCCAGTCGCGCGTAAAGATCACCGGCCAGCGGCTCTGAACAAAATAATCGATGTATTCATTTAACGCTGTCACGACATTGTCCCCCTCGGGGACAGGCAATGCGCCGGCGGGACAAAAATCTTGCTGGACATCGATGACAAGCAATCCTTTATCTTTCTGCACGCTAATTCATCTCCTTATCTAACGACCTCAAGAATTTATTTTAACGCAATCCATCCTGAAAACATACAGAAACATAGAGAAATTTTTGGAAAAAATCTAGAAGTTCTTTTTATATTTTAACAGGATTGTCGAATCAGGAACCAACGGTTCCGCTTCATCCGGAGGAACGGTTTCATTAAAATACTGCTTATACGCTTGTTGGGCCTCTAAAGAAAACGTGCCGGTCACTTTAAGTTCTCCGCCGACTGTCCGCGTGAAAAGGATATCTTCATCATCAATATTCTCTTGTTCAAGCCCGAAGCCTACGTCGAATCGCTGAGAGATACTTTTTTTCGCCGCGATCCCTTTCTTCTCTTTATCAAATGTAATCGAAACATCGTGGATGCCAAGACGCTGGGCAAATTGCCCGCCTTGCCCGGAAAAAATAAAATAATCAACAAAATCTCGGGTCGCATTCGCCGAGAATTGGCCTTCTTCGAACGTTTGCGTCACCCCCGCCCACCCTTTGCCGGTAGCGAGCATGACCATCAACTGCTCTTGGGACAAAGGGGGATCCGACGTCAATTTAATGTTGGGCTCTTTAAACGTGCCTTGGAAATGGATACCGATTTCTACTTTGTCGATCGTGGACTGCCCGTTGACGTCAAATGAAGGGGCAAGGGTCTCTCCCTTAAAAAACATCTTGCCCTCGTGGATCGCAATACTCGTCCGCCCGGTGGTGACCATCCCGCCAGGAACAAGAATTTCCCCTGTTAATTTTCGGATATCGAAATCTTCCATTGTCAGATTCAATGTGGCCGGCATATCCAGCAATGTAATTTTTTCCCAAGATAAACGAGACAATCCAACAGCCCCCGTTACATCCGGGTTATGGATGTCCCCTCGAAGGAAAATGTCCACATTGCTTAACGACACATTTTTCACTTTCCAGGGAATATTCTTCTCGGGGAAAACGTTGCGAAAATCGTTTAGCGTC
>JAGVNC010000074.1 GCA_020053475.1 Candidatus Omnitrophota bacterium
AAGAACGCATTCGTCGCTGGGCTATCTCAGTCCCTTCGATTACGAAAAACGCTCTTTTCCATCTTTACTAACCGTCCACTGATCTGGGGAAGGTCAAAGGGAGGATAAAGCTATATGATCGCGGTAGAGAAGAACAAAGGATGTATAATCGGTTTTATAACAGGCATTTGTTTTTTATTTGTAGAGTTTTTCAACATAGTGGATACAACAAAAGGGGCATATTTATTTTTTATGAGCATTCCCTTTATAGGGTGGACTATATTTCTAGGGGGGACTATATTTCGCAAAATATTTTTTTTGAATAATGATGTTATTTCGGGGCTATTTTTCATTGTGTTTGTATTAACCTATTTTACATTTATCGGTCATTTAATAGATCGTCTAAAATTGAACACTTCATGTCTTAAATGGGGTATTTTCTTTGTTTTATTGTTCTTTCTTAATATTCTCGCTTATAAGCAGTCATTGTTGATTTTTAATTCATTGGAAAAGAATATAAGCAGTGTATTTTTGTTACGTTAGTCGGCGTACCCGTAGGTCTGCGTGCGTGCGGGCGTTGGACAAACCCGTCCAGCCATGATTTTCTTCTCGTGCGAGAATTGAAATATGTTCAGAGCAGATAAAACCCCTTAACGTCTGCTCAGGGAAATCTCTTTTTCCAAAAATTCCGCTACACCTACGACGCTGCGGGCAACCGTTTGACCATGAATGCGCCTAACGGCTTGCACACGTACGATTATGATAACATCTATCAGCTGCTTGCGGTCAGCGGCGCGCAGGCTCACACTTACACCTACGACGCTGCCGGCAACCGGATCAACACCGATGGGATCGGGTATTCGCCCAATGTCCTGAATCAGTACAGCCAGGTGGGCGGGATCAATTATGGATATGACAACAACGGGAGCATGACCGGTAACGGGGCGCAGACGTACGGGTATGATAACGAGAACCGCTTAAACAGCGTGACCGCTTCGGGATTAAATGCTAGTTATGTCTATGACGGACTGGGCCGCAGAGTCAGCAAGACGGTGGGCGGAGTGACGACGGCATTCGTCTACGACGGCGACCGGGTGATCGAGGAGAGGAATTCCAGCGGGACAGCGGTCATCGCGACGTATGTTTACGGAGTCGGGTTAGATGAAGTCCTGTCCATGGACCGTAACTCCGCGAAGTATTATTATTTGTATGACGGGCTGGGGTCGGTGGTGAATCTGACGAATGCCTCCGGTCAAATTTTAGAAACATACAGTTATGATCCCTACGGCAAACCCGCCGCTGCTTCATCGCTGGGCAATCCGTACCTGTTCACCGGCCAGCGTTACGATGTTGAAACAGGTCTTTACTACTACAAAACGCGCTATTATAATTCGAACATTGGGAGGTTTTTGCAACGAGATGTCATAGGATATTTGGGAGGAATAAATCTCTACGTCTATGTGGGTAATTCGCCTATTAATAGAAAAGATCCGTACGGATTACTTAACCCGGAAGGGCAATGGCCGTTTTATACTAAAAAAGATTATGAAGATGGAAAAGAGCAGTTGAAAAAGGAAATACAGAAAAAATCCCCCTGGATGCAGGATAAAGATGTTGATAAATTAGCTGATGACATTATGAAGGAAATGACAATTTCTGAGGCTAAAAAAATTCAAGACCTTGAAAAATAAAATAAAGAAAAAGAAGCAGAAGATCTTATAAAGGATATATGTGAAAGAACAGGCGCTAATTGTAATCCGCAAAAAGGAAACCCAGATGAATCAGAACAAAAATAAAATACCAATTTTAATTGGTATTTTGGTTGGATTAGCATTCAGTATTCTCTTATATTTTACTCAAAATAATGATTTAATGTTTTATTTCAGCGGTGCCCCGTATTATATTGATTCTCTAATATTTCACGGTGAAGGTTTTGTCAGCACGACAGCTTTCGTTTATTTCATGGGATTGTTTGGTCTACTGGGTTATTTTTTATCAATAAAATTGAATAGGTGGTATTTTATTTTGTTTTGTATATTTTTTACTGTTACCCATTTTTTGCTTTTAAAACTTGCTGGTGATGCAATCTTTAGCTGGATGAAGCATTGACGTGATGGAGGATAATGAAAAGAGAAATAAGTCTTATAAGGGGCTGGTAATTGGGTTTCTAGTTGGTTTTTTATTTGTATGCTTAAATTTTTTAAAAATATTTGACACAACAAAAGGGATGTATTTATTTTTTATTAGTATTCCTTTTGTAATTTGGGTCCAGTTGCACAAAATAATTGTTTTGAATAATGATGTTGTTTCAATGATATTTTTTAGCTCTTTTTTGTTGGCCTATTTTGCTCTAGTTGGCCATTTAATCAGCCATCTAAAATTAAACTTCATATCTTTAAACTATTGGATTTTTTTTATTTCCTTATTTTTCCTTAATATCCTGGCTTATAAAAAGTCACTTTATATTTTAAATTCACTCACAGAAGCGATAAAAAAGATATTTTAGAAATAGGGAAATATGGACAGATGAAACCGGAAGAAGTGTTTAGCCGAACGTTATTTGGTGTCATTTTAATTGGAGCCACATTCGCCGCCTGGGGCAAATGGGTGACATTTATGTTAGGCATTCTTTTCCTCATTTCCGCCGCCTCAGGTGTCTGTCTTACCTGCGAGATTTACAAGAAGCTGCACAACAATAAAGGCAATCCATCCTAAAACATCCAATAAAATTATTGTCAAATGGTCGCGGCCTTGTTCAATAAATTTGAGTTTCTTTGGCAAAAAATGGTGCGGGACAAAGAAAGACGGCACTTCATTGTCTTTACGATTGTCGGCGCAGCCGCCATCAGTATGGACATGGGAACGTATTATTTTTTGATCAATTTTCTGCCCAAGGCGGCCGCGAAAACAATGTCTTTCTTCTGCGGCGGCGTCATCGCTTATTTTTTCAATAAATATTGGACATTTCAGCAGGCGGAGTCTTCGGGCGCCGAGGTGGGAAGATTTGTCCTTGCCAATACGGCCGCCTTGGTCCTTAATGTATCGACCAATCAAGGGATGTTAATTTTGTGGCCCACCAAGGTGTTATTAGCCCTGATGATTGCAACAGCCGTTACATTCGTCTTTTCATTCTTCATCTTTAAATTTTGGGTATTTAAATCACCCTGAGGCGTAAATACTGGTTTTCTCTATGTACAAATCCTCCCATAACAGTTAATATTAGTATAAATATTAACTAAAGGAACTCTATGGATCCTTGGGGGTCATTGGCGCGTTTAAGTCCTGCCGAAATGCGCGCTTTACAGAACGCGAAGCTCCGGCGCTTTATCAATCATTACATTTATCCTTTCAGCCCGCATTACCGCAAACTTTTTGATGACCATAAAATTGACCCGAAAAGCATCCGCACCGTGGATGACCTGCGCCGGATCCCATTTACCTCCAAGCTGGATTTAATCGATGACAGCTCCGGAACGCCGCGTTACCGGGATTATATTCTTCAACCTGATAAAGAAAAGATCAAGAAGAGTTGGCCGGCGGGTAAATTGATTGGCCTTGCCGCTTGCTCAGCCTTCCGTGGAAAAGAATATGTCGAATCAACATTAAGCCACGAATTCCGTCCTGTGTTTATGACGTTTACCACCGGCACGACCAACAAACCGGTCCCATTTATTTATACGAATCACGACATTGCCAACCTGCACACCTCGGGCGCGCGAATGCTGGATTTGTTCGAAATTCCCAAGACCGATCGAATCATCAACATGTTCCCATTTGCTCCGCATTTGGCGTTCTGGCAGGTCGTGTTCGGGGGGTTGGCCGCCTGCACGTTGTGTTTAAGCACCGGAGGAGGAAGAGTTTTGGGCACGGAGGGGAACATCAACGCCATCAACCGGATGCAGCCGTCCATGATTTTAGGTGTCCCCAGCTATGTTTATCACCTTCTGCGCGAAGCCAGGGAGAAGAAATGTGATTTTAGTTTTATTAAAAAAATTGTTTTAGGCGCAGCGCGCGTCACGCAAGGGTTTAAGCTGAAATTGGCTGAACTGTTGGAAGGCATGGGAGGGCACGACATCAACGTTTTCGGCACATACGGGTTTACCGAATCGCGCTGCGCGTGGGCGGAATCGCCGACGGCGCTGGATGAATCGAGCGGGTATTACCTTTATCCGGACAAAGAAATCTTTGAGATCATCGACCCTAAGACGGGAGAAGTCAAAAAAGAAGGAGAGGACGGCGAAATCGTTTACACGTCAATTGATTCGCGCGGGAGTGCCGTGATCCGTTACCGCACCGGTGATTTTGTCAAAGGCGGCATCACGTATGCTCCTGACAAGAACAGCCGCCTGCATGTCCCGCGGCTTTCTAGCGACATTACGCGCTTGTCGGATGTTAAGGATCTGCAATTATCCAAAGTCAAGGGGGCATTGATTAACTTAAGCAATTTTTCCGCGATCTTTGAAGGGATTGCGGGCGTCGATGAATGGCAAATTGAAATCAGAAAAAAAGACGATGACCCTTATGAAGTCGACCATTTGGCCATTTATCTGTGTGCCAAAAACGGTGTTGACCGTGAAAAATTAAATTACGAAATCAAAGAAAAAATTTTAGGGGCGATGGAAATTACCCCGAACAGCATCGAATATATTGGGATGGATGAGATGGTCAAACGCCTCGAATTGGAAACAGCGAATAAAGAAAAAAGAATATTAGATAAAAGGCCGAAGATTTAAGAGTAGTATCTGGTGAAGAGTATCTAGTGAAGAGTATCTAGTGAATTGTATTTTTTGCTAGATACCAGATACTCTTCACTAGATACCTTACAAAAGAGGAACCCTATGGAAAAAATAGCGATTATTGACGGGGTGCGGACTTCATTTTGTAAAATGGGGACGTATTTTAATGATTTGTCGGCGCAAGAGTTAGGGCGCATTGTGACACACGAGTTGATTGAGCGCACGGAAATCGATCCCAAGCAAGTCGATGAAGTCATTTTTGGATGCGTCGGCCAGCCCGCCGAGGCGGCGAACGTCGCCCGGGTCATTGCTTTGTTAGGGGGGATTCCTCAGCATGTCCCAGCTTTCACCGTCCATCGTAACTGCGCGTCAGGCATTGAGTCCGCCGCTCAAGCGGTCATGAAACTGCATCTGGGGGAAGGCAAGATGTTTTTAGTGGGTGGGACCGAGTCCATGACAAACATTCCATTCTTTCTGACGAAAAAGATGCAGGAAATTATCGGAAATTTATCTCGAGCCAAAACGATCCCGGCGAAGTTACAAGCATTAAGCCAATTTCGTCCGAAATATCTTTCGCCCAAGGTTGGGTTGATGTTAGGGTTGACGGACCCGGTGTGCGGGCTCAACATGGGGCAGACCGCGGAAGTTCTGGCCAAAGAATATGGAATCACACGTCGTGAACAAGATGAGTTTGCGTTAATCAGCCATCAGCGGGCGATTGCTGCGCGGCAAATTTTAAAAGAAGAAATCGTTCCGGTAATCCCGGCACCAAAATATAAAGAAGCCATTGATTACGATAACGGACCGCGCGAAGGCCAATCCATGGAAGCGTTGGCTAAGCTCAAGCCTGTGTTTGATCGTCGTTCCGGCACCGTGACAGCCGGGAATTCGAGTCAAATTACCGATGGAGCGGCAGCGCTTCTCATTGCCACAGAATCAAAGGCGAGAGAGCTTGCCCGTGAGCCTTTAGGATACATCCGGGCGTATGCGTTTGCCGGCGTTGAGCCACACCGCATGGGTATTGGCCCGGCGCACGCGATCCCCAAAGTCCTCAAAAAAGCCGGCATGAAAATGAGCGATATTCAGGCGTTTGAAATCAATGAAGCGTTTTCCGCTCAGGTATTGGCATGTTTAAAAGCGCTCGAGACACCCAGCTTTGCTGATGAATTTGGCTACGAAGGATACACCGGGACGATTGATCGCAATAAGTTAAATGTCAACGGCGGGGCCATTGCCTTGGGCCATCCCGTTGGAACAACAGGGACGCGGTTGATCCTGACGACCCTCAAACATATGAAACGCAATAACCTCAATACGGGGTTAGTTTCGCTGTGCGTCGGTGGTGGCCAGGGAGCCGCAATGATTTTGGAAAGATAATTATTATAAAACTCAAAACTTTAAATCCAAAATCCTAAATAAACTCAAAATCAAAAAACTCAAAATGTCTGTTTTGAATTTTTAGTTTTGGATTTGTTTAGGGTTTAGGGTTTTGAGTTTAGGGTTTATAAAAAAAGTCAAACTAATTTATGTCCTTAACTTTCCGTATCGAAAAACAAATCGGGTTCATCGAAGTCGACCAGCCGGATTCCAAAGTCAATGTGTTGAATTTGGAAACCATCACGCGCCTAGACGCCCTCTTGGATGACGTCAAAAAGCAGCAAGAGTTAAGGGCGATTGTGGTCTTGAGCAAAAAACGCGACGTTTTTTTCGCTGGGGCCGATATTAAGGAAATTGAAAAAATTACACAATCCCAAGACGGCGCGGCCAAGGCCAAAGCCGGGCAGGATCTGTTTAATAAAATTGAAGATTTGAATGTCCCGACGATTGCCGTCATTGATGGAGTCGCGTTGGGTGGGGGCTGTGAATTGGTGTTGGCCTGCCAATATCGGTTGGCGACATTTAATGACAAAGTACGTATTGGGTTGCCGGAAGTTAATTTAGGGGTTGTCCCCGGGTTCGGCGGGACATATCGGTTGCCGCGCATTGTTGGCCTTTCCGAAGGGTTGAAAATGATCCTTGCCGGAAAACCGGTGGATGGACAAAAAGCGTTACGGTTGGGATTAGTTGACCAATTGATTTTTCAAAAAGGCGTGGGACAGCAGATCGAAGAATTTGTGTCGCTGATTGACAAGGGAGGCATGGTTGCGGATAAGTATAAACGAAAAAAACAAAAAGGCATGCCGGCTTTCTTGGATAACACGCTTGTCGGCAACAAGATGGTGTTTTCGCAATCTCGAAAATCCGTGTTGCAGCTAACGAAAGGATTTTATCCCGCTCCGCTGAAAGCCATTGACGTAATTTCTAAGAATTTTTATATGGCTCGGACGCCGGGATTGGCCATCGAATCCGGGGCTTTTGGGGAATTAGCTGTTACTGATATTTCCAAGAATCTAGTGAAATTGTTTTATCTGTCGGAGAAATATAAGAAATTGTCTTTACCCGGTATCGAGACGATCAAGCCGCAAAAAATGGAACGGTGCGCCGTCTTGGGGGCCGGCATTATGGGCGGAGGGATCGCTCAACTGTTAGCCGCCAACGATATTTGGGTCAGAATGAAGGACATCAATTACGATGCTTTGGCCAAAGGGTACAAGGCCGCCTATAAAATTTTCAGCCAAGAAGTCCAAAAACGCCGTTACACGAAAGCCCAGGCGGATGTTAAAATGGCGCACATTTCCGCCGGTTTGGATTATGCGGGATTTCGGCGCATGGACATGGTGATCGAAGCTGTCGTCGAAAAAATGGAGGTCAAGAAAAATGTTTTTAAGGAATTAAGCGAAATGGTCGGCCCCAATACAATCCTGGCGACAAATACCTCAGCGCTGTCCGTCACGGAGATGGCCAAGGTCACTAAAGACCCGACCAAAGTCATCGGATTACATTTTTTTAATCCTGTCCATCGGATGCCGCTTGTAGAAATTATTACAACACCCATGACATCCAAAGAAACAATTGCCGCTACGTTAAATTTGGCGAAACGGGCGGGAAAAACACCCATCCTCGTCAGAGATTCCTGCGGGTTTGTCGTGAATCGAATATTGCTAGGGTACATCAATGAAGCGGGTAAAATTTACCAGGAATGCGGCAATATCGAAGGGATCGATCAAGTGATGACAGATTTCGGGATGCCCATGGGGCCCTTTACGCTTTCGGATGAAGTCGGCTTGGATGTCGGCATTAAAGTCCTGCATATTTTAGAAAATAGTTTTGGCGAACGGTTTAAACCGGCGGATATTTTTGAAAAAGTTTTTGCCAAAGGCCTTTTGGGAAAGAAAACTGAGAAAGGGTTTTATTTGCACGCGGGGAAGAAACGCGTGTTGAATCCCGAAATTGCTCAACTATCGGGAGTCAAAAATACCAAACCATTAAACCGCCAGGAATGCGAAGATAGGCTGATCTATGTGATGGTCAATGAAGCGGCCCGTTGCTTGGAAGACAAAATCATTGATGAAGCCGATGCCATTGATGTGGGGATGATTTTTGGAACAGGATTCCCGCCCTTTCGCGGAGGCCTGCTGCGCTATGCCGACAGCGTCGGCCTTAAACATGTCGTTCAACGAATAGAAGAATTTTCGGAGCGCTTTAATTCCTCAGGATTTAAACCCTGTCCTTACCTGCAAACGTTAAGCCAGCAAAACAAAGGTTTCTATTCATGATCCATCTAATGTCCCCAACATCATGAGGGAATAAAATGAATCGTAAAATGCAGACAATGGTTTTTTCTATAACTGGCCTTTTAGCGTTAGGGATGATTCTATTCACGGGTTGGTGGTTTTTTCAGAAGAATCAATATCTTCCTTATAAAAACAATAAAAAAAAATTTTCGATCCGCTATCCAGCGGGATGGGAAGCTGTTGAAACCCAAAAAGGAGTAGATGTTATTTTTAAAACCCCCACGGAGGGGACATGGGACAATTTCCGGGAAAATGTGAACTTGATTGTCCAGGATATTTCCCAAAAGCCAATGACATTAGAAGCATACAGCTCTTTGGCTATTGATCAAATGCAGGCTATTTTTGGAGAGAACCTTTTGATTCAAGCCGCCGAGGAAGTTTCGTTGGCGGGCCGGCCCGGGTTTAAGTTTGAGTATATCGGGAAAGGGCCGGATGGGGAATTGCATTTTCGCCACTATTGGACGCTGGTGGATTCAAACGCGTATCAAATCACTTATACAGCGATGGATAACTCGTTTGATCAATACATCGATCAGGTGGAACACATGATCAAAACATTTAGAATTCAATGATCATACAACTCCCAACGCTGAAACCTCAATTACGATCTAGCGAAACTCCGCGTTGTGCTGTTTACGGACAGTGTGGAGGATGCTCCTATCAAGATTTGTCGTATACAGATGAACTGCAATTAAAGGAACAGTCTTTACGGGAGCTGTTTGAAAAATCTTTAGGAGTGTCTGCGGAAAAGATTGCGCCCATTCTCGCTTCTCCGCGAACGTATCATTATCGTCATCGACTTGACTTGAAAATGCAACGCACGCAACACGGTGTTTTTGTGGGGTTTAATCCCCGCATCGGGAAAGGAATTGTCCCCATTGACACATGCCCGGTTGCCCGTGAGGAAATCGCGTCGCTGATCCCATCTTTAACCCAGCAAGCGCTTCAACGGTTGCCATCTCATTATTTGCAAGCGAACCTTGTCGTGCGTTGCGGCCAAGAAGGCAATGTCCATTGGGGAGGGATTGGAAAAAAGTCCATTCACCTCGAACCAAAAGACTACCTCTGGGTAGAGATTCAAGGACGAAAAATATTTTATTCATTAGATACGTTCTTTCAGGCCAATCTTTTTATTCTTCCTGCGGTGATTGACATGATACGCCGGTTCTCATGTTGGACACCGACGACGGTTTTTTATGATCTTTATGGCGGCGTGGGATTATTTGGATTAGCGATGATTGATCGGGTTAAAAAGGTCGTTCTCATCGAAAACGAAATTGCTTCGGTGCGGTTGGCTCAATTTAACAAAGACTATCATCAACTTCCCAACTTTGACATTATTCAGGGGAAGGTGGGAGTCCATTTGGATCAAGTGATCGATGACGAGCCCCAAGCAGAAAAAATTGCTTTTTTGGACCCACCACGCGCGGGATTAAGCCAAGATGTGCTTGATGTGTTGATCCGCCGTCCTGTTTTTAAAAAAATCCTGTATCTATCGTGTAATCCTTCGTCGCTGGTCAATGATTTAACAAAACTGTTGAAACATGGTGGGACGATTGAAACAATTGTTCCGATGGATTTTTTCCCGAGGACGAAACATTTAGAGACGCTAGTTGTCATTAACGCTTAACAATTAAGGACCCTATGGACTTAGAACCGATTCCTTATGATATGCAAATTTTCGTATGCACCAACGACCGAAAAGGGGAGAAGCCCAGCTGCGGCGACCATCAGGGAGAAGAAATTTTTAAGGAGTTGCGGCGCATCGCCAAAGAGCGCGGCCTTCATCCCCGGATCCGCGTGGCCCAAGCCAAGTGTTTAGGGCAATGCGCCCAAGGGGCCAATATCATGGTCTATGGGCCTTCGGGGGGAGTGTGGTACAAGCAAATGACATTAGATGATGTTCCAGCCTTTGCGGAAAAATATTTAACGGTCAAACCTTAAACTCGAAATCCGAATTTCGCCCGCCCCGCCGCTTCGCGGCTAAAGCCGCGGGCCGGGGAAGCACGAAACAATCGTAAAAAATACAAAAAGTTTAAAGCATTTTGATTTTTAGCATTTGAATTTGTTTCGTTTTTCGTGCTTCTGATTTCGAATTTCTTAAAACATATGCAGATTTGGATCATCCGCTCGATCGCATTCCTTTCCGCTTTTCTGTTATTCCAGATTGAATTAATCGTCGGGAAAATTCTCATTCATCAATTGGGGGGAAGTTATTTGGTGTGGGGGGCGTGTTTGGTCTTCTTCCAGATGGTGCTGCTGGCTGGATACACGTATGCCCATTACGTGATGCAGAAATTTGACTTCGACCATTATCGGCGCTTTCATCTTGTCTTTATTCTATTGCCGTTGTTGTTTTTCCCGGGACGCTCGCTGGATTTAGGAATGGGCTCCGGAAATTGGCCTTTGGTCCTGGAAGTTTTTGCCAGGCTATTGATAAGTATCGGCCCGGTCTTTTTTATCCTTTCTTCGTTAAGTATTATTTGGCAATCGTGGCTCTCCCGATCTAATTTGCCTCAACGTGACACTCCCTATGCTTTATTTGCCGTTTCCAATCTGGGCTCTTTTGCCGGGTTATTGACATATCCGTTCTTTATTGAAATGATTTTCGATATTTCTCAGCAACAAACAATCTGGCGCATAGGGTATATGGTTTTAGTGTTGCTTCAAATCTTGGCGTTTTTTCTCGTCCCTTTACGCGAGCAGGCTTCTTCTAAGAACGTTCAATCGGTCATTACTCCTTTCAACAAAGATTTTGCGGTCTTGCCCTGGTTTTCTTATGGCGCGGCCGGGGTGATGCTCTACATTGCCGTCACGAATCTTCTGACGTTAGACATTGCGCCGATTCCTTTATTATGGATTCTCCCTTTATCGATTTACTTGCTGTCCTTTGTACTAGTCTTTAAAAGAAAATTGTTTTGTCCGCGCTGGGTTATTAGCCGAGTGGACGTGTTGTTGGGGCTTGGTGTTTTATTGTATTTCGCGTTAGTTTATCAGATCTTCCCAATCATTATTGAGGCCGGTTTACTTTTAGGGCTTTTATTTTTGGTTTGCCTTTATTGCCAGCATGAAATTTATCGTTCGAAGCCTACTGATTCTAACGATTTAACATTCTTTTATTTTGTGATTGCCTTAGGAGGGTGTGCCGGCGGAATCGTGACAGCGTGGATCTTGCCGCTGATTTCCTCATCGCTTGTTGAATTTATTTTCGGATTATTTCTCATCGCCCTCACCCGGTCGATAGGGAAGAGAGAGAGCATTTTGACGCTTCCCAACATCGTCTTTCCTTTAATCCTGTTGAATATCTTGATGTGGGCGCCGCGCCTTGCCTTAAAATTAAATTATTTTCATTTCGCCGGGTTGCTTGTTGTGATTGTTGTCCTCTTTATTTTGATGGACCGCAATCGCATCACGACGTTGGCCGCTTTAGGCTTGATCGTCGTGTTTCTGTTTCGTATAGAGCCTCAATGGTTGAAACTGAATTATGTTTATAGCCACCGCAATTATTATGGGTTGGCCCGGATCCTCGAACAACAAAACATTCGATTTTTACTCCATGGAACAACCATCCACGGTGCGCAAATCACGACAAAGCGCGGCAGTTTTCTTCCGTTGACGTACTACACGCCTAACTCTCCGGCGGCCGAAATTTTAATTAACGATAAAAATCTTAAGGATGTGGCGATTATTGGGCTCGGGACGGGCGCTTTGTCCGTTTACTTGGAGAAAAACCAACGTCTTGATTATTATGAAATTGACCCGGATATCGTTGAGATCGCCCAGCAGTTTTTTACATATCTATCCATGGCCAAAGCCCCGGTTGAGTTTATTGTGGGGGACGCGCGCCAATCGCTGGCATCATTGCCGAACAAAAAATACGATTTGATTATCATCGACGCCTTTAGCGGTGATTCCATCCCGACACACCTTCTGACGGCCGAAGCGTTGGAGCTTTACCGCCGACATTTAACGGCGCAGGGGATGCTTTTATTTCACGTGACCAATCGTTACATTCATGTGGCGCATCCTTTATTTAAAACGGCTTTTTCGCAAGGCGGCCTTGTTGGGTTTAAGCGGACACTGGACAACGTCCTTAAAACATTCACTTCCGATTGGGTGCTGGTGACTTGGAGTTCAGAAAGATTCCAACACACAGCCCAACAGTTTAATTGGATGGTGGTCAACCCAAAGGCCTATGATCATCTGCGCGCCTGGAGCGATCAGTATTCCAACATCATTCCGTTCATTAAGTTCCCGCTGTTGTTGAAGATGTAACGACCTCTGGAAGTGTCAAATTCAGCTAAAAAATATCACAGATGTGTTGCTTTATAGGTATATAAATTTATACTAATACTTAAGGCTCATTGGGGACTAACCCCATCGCCCAGGAGAGAAATCTTATGAGAATGTACGATAAAAACATGAGTGAAGAGAAAAAAGCGTCTTTGGAATTTGCCGAAGACCAACGTGAAACCGTATGGACATATCCAAGTTTCGGGTTGCAACTCTTTCACGGCCAACTGGATTGGAATTTAATCCATCCGTTCCCCGTCCAAACTCCTGAAGAAAAAACCAAAGGCGACGCCTACATCGCCAAGCTCAAAGATTTCTTGCTCAAAAATTTAGACCCTGATGAAGTGGACCGCACGAGCATTATCCCTGACCACGTGATGAAAGGCCTAGGCGAGTTAGGCGCTTTTGCCATGAAAATCCAAGAGAAAGACGGTGGGGTGGGGTTAACCCAGGTCAATTACAACCGCGCCATGCACATGGTGGCCAGTTATTGCGGTTCGACGGCGGTGCTTTTATCCGCTCATCAAAGTATCGGTGTTCCCCAGCCGCTTAAATTGTTTGGAACGGAAGCTCAAAAGAAAAAGTATTTTCCGATGTTTGCCCGTGGGGTTGTGTCGGCGTTTGCATTGACTGAACTGGAAGCAGGGTCGGATCCGCGCAACATGTCAACGACCGCCACACCGATTGAAGATGGAAAATATTTTTTGATCAATGGCGAAAAACTCTGGTGCACCAACGGGCTGATTGCCGGGGTCATTGTCGTCATGGCGGTGACGCCCCCGAAGATTGTTCACGGCAAAGAAAGAAAACAAATCACCGCGTTTATTGTCGAAACCAATACGCCCGGGTTTGAAATCGTGCACCGCTGTATGTTCTTAGGATTGCACGGGATCCAAAACGGACTGATTCGGTTTAACAACGTCAAAGTCCCTCGCGAGAACATTATTTTGGGAGAAGGGGAGGGGTTGAAACTCGCTCTCACAACGCTCAACACCGGACGGCTCACGTTACCGGCAGCCTCTGCCGGCATTTCGAAATGGTGTTTGAATGTCGCCCGTCAATGGTCGTCAAAACGTAAACAGTGGGGAGCATTGATTGGTGAACATGAAAGTGTCGCCCTGAAATTAAGTTACATGGCCAGTCACATCTTTGCGATGGATGCGATGACGTGGCTCACGTCCCATATGGCTGACGACAAACATAAGGACATCCGTTTGGAAGCGGCGATTGCCAAATATTTTTGTACTTACCACAGTTGGTTGATTGCTGATGAGACTCTGCAGATCCGCGGTGGACAAGGGTACGAAACATCTTCGTCATTACGCCAGCGTGGGGTGGACTATTGGCCGGTCGAACGGGTTTTGCGCGACGTGCGCATCAACCTGATCATTGAAGGAACTTCCGAGATCATGCATCTGTTCATGGCCCGCGAAGCGTTAGACCCGCATTTGGAAAAAATTAAACCACTTCTTAGCCGCGGCAGCATCGGGACAAAGTTGAAAGCCTTGGTGAAAATGGCGGCTTACTATGCCGTTTGGTATCCTAAGCTTTTATTCCCCTTCACATCTGTTCCGCATGACATGCATCCTCGAGTGGTGCCTTACGCCCGCTATGCCGAGCGGGCCAGCAAGCGTTTAGCCAGAAGTGTTTTTTACATCATGATGAAGTACCAGCAAAAACTGGAATCCAAGCAAGCGCTCCTTAACCGGATCGTCGATATCGGAGTGGAGCTTTTTGCCGTGACATCCACGTGTTCTTATGCGACGCAATTGGCAAAAGACGGCCAACACAATGCGTTGGATTTGGCTGAAGCCTATTGCAAAACGGCCAAGGACAGAATCGAAGGGTTCTTTGTCCAGTTAAGCCATCATCACGACAAAACGAATCTTGCCATCGCGAAAAAAGTCTTGGCGAAAGACTTTGTGTGGATGGAGAACGATATTATCAGTTAAACTCAAAACCCCAAACTCTAAATCCTAAATAAACTCAAAATTAAAAATACAAAATCGAAATTTACAATGTTTGAGTTTTTTGTTTTGGGTTTATTTTGGGTTTAGTGTTTTGAGTTTGGGATTTGATTTAAATTTATGTCCAACCTTTCTTCCTTAATCAACCGTTTCCATCTTCTCAAGCAGATCCCTGTCTTTAGCAAACTCCATCTTCTTGACTTGCACAGAATTGCCCGGAAAGCGATTGTTGCCGAATACAAAAAAGGCGATATCATCGCCAAAGAAGGGAATCCTCCGGATTATTTTTACTGTTTGGTGTCAGGGCGCATCCGTGTTTACACGGACCTCTCCGAGGGCCGAAAAGAAGGGATCGATTTTATCCACCGCGGAAATCATTTCGGTGTGATTTCAGTTTTGACCGGCGAGAACCATTCACTGACTTACGAAGCGATTAACGATTCGGTATTACTGCAAATCGCGGTAGATGATTTTCGAGGCATTTTAAAAACAGTCCCTCAGCTTGGGATTGAATTAAGCCACATTCTTTCGCAACGGTTAAGGCGCCAGGTTAAGGGGACCAAAACGATCTTTGAAAGCAATATCATTTCCATTTACAGCCCGGTCAAGGGGACGGGCAGTTCGACGTATGCGATTCATTTAGCTTTGCGGTTAGCCAAAGAGACAAAGAAAAAAGTCATTTTTGTTAGCATCCATACGGAAAATTCCGATGGACGTCGATCAGAGGCCGATGTTTCTCCCTGGAAAAAATCAGCGGTTCCTTTGAGCGATATTGTGGGTGATCATGATTTGATCCTCGCCAATATCATTAAAGATGATTTGGACGTTGACTTATTGAATGTGTCCTTGGACCGGGAGGACAGCACCTCATTACGGCTGATTAGTCCTTTTGTCAGTTCGTTGGTCGGGAATTACCATTATGTGGTCGTTGACCTACCAAACGACATGGATGATGTCGTGCTAGAGACTCTGACACAATCGGACGCCATTCACTTGATGTCCACGGACAGCCGCAAAGACCTGGATTTGGTTCGTCGGGTGATTGATCGCCTGGAAATTAAGCTCAAAGACCGCTTCCGGGAAGAAAAAATTAAGATCATCATCCGCTCGTTGCATGAAAAAATTTATCTTTCCTTCGAAGAAATTGATAAGGTGTTGGACTTCCCTGTCTATACGGCGCTCCCCACCATCCACAGTTCGGATTTAATTGCTCATGTCACATCACCATATTTTAATTTCCAGCATTGCCATGACAAGAGTGAATACACCAAAGCCGTCACCCGCATTGCCCGCGAAATCGGAGGCGTCTTGGTGGGCCTGGCGTTAGGGGGAGGGGCCGCGTTAGGATTGGCCCATATAGGAATTATCCGTGTGTTGGAACAGGAAGATATCCCCATCGACATCGTGGTTGGAAGCAGCATGGGAGCACTCATCGGGAGCTTGTGGGCCGCAGGAAAAAATGCCCAAGAATTGGAAGTGGTGGCCCGTGAATTTGAAAAGCAATCTTCTATAACAAAATTACTCGACCCTCCCGCTTTTCCCATTTCCGGATTGGTGAGGGGGGCGGCCATTCGCCGCTGGTTGACGAAACATTTAGGCAATCGTACATTTTATAGCACGCGTATTCCCTTAAGAATTGTCGCTTATGATCTCATCCATCGGGAAGAATTAATCTTAAATAGTGGTTCGTTGGTGGATGCCGTGTGCAAAAGCATTGCGATCCCCGGTGTTATCCGCCCCACCCAAGAAGGCGACCGGCTGATCATTGATGGCGGTGTGTTGAACCCTTTACCAACCAATGTGCTCGCGAGTATGGGGATTAAAAAAATCATTGCGATTAACGTGCTCCAATCGCCGGAACAGGTTTATGTCGGCCACAAAATGACCCTCGAGCAAACGCAAGCATTGGAATCAGTCAAATTTACTCAGCATCCTTGGAAATATTTTAGTTATCGGTTGTTGAAGATGTTAGGCAAGCCGTTCAACCCCAACATCGCTGATATTATCGTCCGCACGTTACAAGCCACGGAATTTGTTATTGCCGAACAAAGCGCTCATCAAGCCGATGTGGTCATTCATCCTGACCTTGCCGGGATTAATTGGTTTGAATTGTACAAGGTTGATGAGCTGATCAAGAGGGGCGAAGACGCCGCCCATAAACACCTCCCGGCCATTAAAAAATTGATCGCCGAGTAGGTCTATCGCTCCCAATCCCTTCAATAAATTACACTTTTGCAAGATAAAGGCCCTGTGATATAATCCGAGCTATGTCTATTCCCTTTTTAAAAGTCGGTTCACGCTCTAGTCGTTTGGCCCGGATACAGGTCGATGAAATTCAGGCCCTTTTTAAGAAAAACGGAGTGGATGTGGCATTCGAGCCAATCTTTGTGGAAACACAAGGAGATAAAGATAAGTCGACACCGTTGACCGCTAATGTGGCGGATGATTTTTTTACAAACACATTAGATCAGGCCCTCAGGGACAAAACAATCGATGTGGCGATTCATAGCGCTAAAGATTTGCCACAACCCTTAAGGCCGGGGTTAGCCATTTTTGCTTTAACGAAAAACATGGATGACACCGATGCGTTTATTGGTAGGGTTCAATTGGCCCAACTTCCCAAGGGGTCAAAAGTCGGTACAAGCAGTTTAGTCCGCCAGCAAAGTGTGAAAACGATCAATCCTCATGTGCAAACAGTGAGTATTCGCGGCACCATCGAAGAACGTTTAAAATTATTGGATGAAGGAAAATGTGATGGCATCATTGTCGCGACTGTTGCGCTAAAGCGACTAGGATTAGAACAACGAATTACTGAGATTATGCCGTGGGACGCTACGCCGTTACAGGGACAATTGGCGGTTATCGGGAGAGAGGAAGACACCCATTTACGCAATTTGTTTGCTCCATTCGACGTTCGTCGGGCGTATGGCAAGGTGCTTCTGGTCGGTGCCGGCCCGGGGGATCCTGATTTGATTACGATTAAAGGTGTCAATGCCCTTAAAAAAGCGAATTGTGTTTTTTATGATTATCTTACAGACCCCAAGTTATTGGAATACGCAGCGCAAGCCGAAAAAGTTTACGTAGGGAAAAGAAAAGGCGCGCACACTCTTCCCCAGGGTGAACTTTCCAAAATGATTAAAAACAAAGCCCTGGCCGGACAAACCGTGGTGCGCTTAAAAGGCGGCGACCCGTTGATTTTTGGACGGGGGGCGGATGAAATCAATTATCTGCGCGCGTATCACATCGATGTCGAAGTGATTCCCGGGGTGACATCGGCAACGGGGATTCCATCGGTGTTGGGCATTCCGTTAACGGCGCGCGATATTTCTTCTTCGGTCGCGTTTGTCAGCGGTCACGATAAAGAAGAGGAAACGAACGAAAAAAAACCGATTGCGATCCCCGCCGTTGACACGATTGTTTTCTTGATGGGGTTAACAAAACTGGATGTAATTGTTGATTCATTAATCAAAGCCAAATGGCCCAAAACAACGCCGATAGTTGTGATTTCGCGCGGGACGCGTCCGGATGAGAAAATCGTCGGGGGGACATTGGCGACGATCGAAACCGATGTCCAAAAGGGCGGACTTCTTCCGCCCGCGCTCATTGTTGTTGGTGAAGTTGTTCGCTTTTATACAACGTTGCCGACCCTTTGTGCATTGTCCGCCTTAGGCGGACAGCAAGGGGGGGATAAAGGAAGCATCCTTTATACCGGAACGCATCCCGAAAAATATCAAGCCCTGGGACGGATTATTCATCTTCCGATGATCGCCATTGCGCCCGCCAAATTAAGCGAAGAAGAAAAGAAACGTCTCATTTCCTCTGCCCAAAAAGCCGACATTCTTCTTTTTACCAGTCGATTTGCAGTGCAGTATTTTTGTGAAACGATGAAGGCATCCGCCTTAGGTCACAAAGAAATATTTGCAATCGGCCAAGAGACTCGTCAAGCGCTTGAACGTTACGGATTAAAACCCACCCTTGTTGCCGAGACAGAGAGCGGCGAGGGGCTAGTCGAGGCGATTCTTAACCAAAAGAAGATCAAAGGGAAAAAAATCCTTTTCCCGCGATCGTCATTGCCCAATCCCTACATCCGTCGGAAATTAATCAAGGCCGGCGCCGATGTTGACGAATATGTTGTCTATTGCAACATCAAACCGCCCAAGCGGGAATTAAACATTCAGTCGGTTGATGAGGTTCTTTTCACCAGCCCCTCAACGGTCAAAAACTTTTTGGAAGATTATGGTCAAATCCCCAAGGACTGGAAAATTTTGAGCAAGGGGCCGTTGACCAATAAATATTTGCAAGAGCACGGGTATAAAAGTGAATTATTCGTTTATGAGTGGAAACCCCACGGGTAAAACCCGTGGCACCTGTTTCCACATTTCGAGCTTCGCTCGACGCCCTTTGGGCGAAAAGCCATTCATCCACGGGTAAACC
>JAGVNC010000030.1 GCA_020053475.1 Candidatus Omnitrophota bacterium
ACTTTTGCCGTGCGAATGATTTTATCTCCCAATGAATACCCTTTTTGAAACTCTTCCAAAACCATCCCATCTTTTGCTTCTGTGGTCTCTTCTTGCATCAAAATTTCGTGGCGATGAGGATCAAACATTTTCCCCTTGGCGTCGATGGCCTTAACCCCATTTCTTTTAAGCATTTCGTAGATATGGGCCATGACCATCTCAATGCCTTTCTTCACCGCATCGCGATTGTCCTGTTGATTCTGAAACGCAGCTAATGTCCGCTCTAAATCATCCAAAATCGCCAAAAATTCAATGATTAACCCTTCGTTGGCATATTTAATAAATTCGTGTTTTTCCCGTTCCATGCGTTTACGCGCATTATCAAAATCAGCGAGCAAGCGCAGGTATTTATCTTTGTAGTCGTTGACGGACTCTGCGTTAGACGGTGCAGGAACCTCCTTCTTGGCCTCTGTCTGCTTGACATCGGCTTCTGGCGAATTTTCCTGTGTTTTCATTTTTTCTTGATCCATTACAATATTTCCTCAATCAATTCTGAAAAATAATCCAAAGCAGAAACGACTCGTTTGTAATTCATGCGTGTCGGCCCCAAAATCGCCAGACGTCCGGCCGGGCCGCCCCTTGTTTTAAAAGGGGAAATGACAAGAGAGCAACTGTCAATATCCGCACATTCCAATTCACGGCCAATCAGGATTTCTATTTTCCGGACAAAAATTTGCCTATTAATAATTTCCAAAATCCGTTCCTTCTCATCCAGCGCCCATAGAATATTTTTAATTTTACTAAGATCTTGAAAATCCGGATATTCGACGACAAAACTTGTCCCTCGGCAAAAAACCTTATTTTCTACGGAAATGATACTTGTATAATGAGTCGTTTGTGAAAGGCTCTCGGATGTTTGTTCAAATAGCCTATCTAATTCTAAAAATTGACGCGTATATTCAGCCTTGATCCGTTGTTTTTCGTCTTGCAACAACTGAATTTCATCCATGAAATGGTCCACATAATAGCGATACCCTTTTTGAGTAGGAATCCGTCCAGCCGATGTATGAGGGTGAGTCAGATACCCTTCTTCTTCAAGTTCCGCCAAAATATTGCGGATGGAAGCCGAACTTAACTCCGAGGGATATCGTTGGGCAATCAATTGAGAGCTAACCGGCGAAACGGTCTGAATATACTGATCAATGGTGATCGCTAAGATCCTGTCTTTTCTCGCGTCAACTTCTTCTTGCTTGAGTTTCATCGCGTTTTATCTCCATGATCTTCTTATCGTTTAGTTCCTAGCACTCTTATCCCAAGAATGCTAAAGTCGTATTATAACAAAATTTGTTTGGATGTCAACGGTACTTTCTGGCCTTTACCAGCCCATTTAACGGTTCATGTATTTTTTGTGGATTTGCTCTACAGCCTGAGCGACGGCAATCAATTGATGCGCGTAGTCTTCAAGGGAGGGAACATTTTTACGTAGGTCAAGAAGGCTCGGCTTAAAGCCAATGACAGGGTGAAACTCCAGCATTAAAGTCCCCTGACGGATTAACAACGACATAAACGGATACCCGCGTTGGTCATGATTTTTATAGTTGACAAAGATCGGCCCTGCTTTAGGATCTTCCAAGAGCTCGCTGGCCTGGATCGGATCCGAAGTGAAGACATTAAAGTCTTTTAATGCCTTAGGGATACGCAATTTAGCCATTGCTTCCAGCGGTTCATTAGGAATTTGCGAGGCGATAATAATATCCGATTTGACGCTCTTGGCCTGTTCTTTCTCGGCAAATGTCAGATTTAACGGGCTTGATGTCTTAATTTTCAAATATCCGGCATCTGTGTGTTTCCCAAACCCAACTTTTTCGGTATCTTCAAAGACAAATTCTTGGTTTTCAAATTGAAAATAAACGCGATGGGTCGGGCCAGAATCCGTTGGCGGTTCATAACGGCCTTCAAAATAGTCAGCCATCTTTTTTAAATACTGCTCTTTGGGAAGAGGCGGCGGAGCCTTCTTGTCATACATCACAAAAATCCCGATGCCGACAGCAACAACAGCAATAATGATTCCGACCATCATGGCGAAAATTCTCCTAAATCCAAGTTCCCAAACTCGTCATACAGCTTAATCGAAACTTTTTGATCCTTTTGATAAGCCGTCGCGCTTTGGGGGTTCCCATTAGGATGGTACGAATTAAATGCCCCTTCCCTCTGGTCATGGTGAAATTGTCCCACTGTTTTAAGCGCCCCATCTTCATAATACTCCTCATAAAGCCCGTGGCGTTTCCCATCGACAATATCCACTCTGCGCCATAACGCTCCGGAAGGATAAAATTCTTCACGGACCCCTTCCTTAATCTGCCCATCTTGAAGCGTGGCTGCGCTTCTTAATCGTCCGCTCATGGCATATTCTTTGACAATCCCTCCCGGGATGCCATCTTTGGCTTCATATGCCCGTCGGAGTTGGCCCGCTTGATCAAACTCACGGATGATGCCTTGTTGCACCCCGCCAACAAATTCCGCGGTGCGCGCCACATATCCTTCGGGCGCATAATGCTTAAACGTTCCTTCTTCAATCCCATCTTTATACTGGCGTTCGTATTTTAACCGCCCCTTAGAATCATATTCTTTCATTGTCCCTTGTAAATGGCCATATTCATAGGAAGATTCCGTTTTCACATGGCCGTTTCTTGAATAAGAAGTCGCCGGGCCATGCAACAGGCCATTGTTGTAATGGACGTCGATCCTCAATTTCCCATCAGGATAATAGCCGCGGGCTTCGTCTTGTAAAACGCCGTCGGTTAATAATCCTTCGCCTAAAATCTTGCCGTTTTTAAAATACGTGTTAAAAAATCCGTTGAGCTTCCCGTCCTTGATCGTTAACCGCCGACGGACTTCGCCCGTCGGATAAAGTTCCTTGTAAACCCCGTCCTCTAAAAGAATAGCGGCCTGGCCCTGCGGAAAATTCAGTAACAGGAAAAGCCCTATCCCTAACCCAATGTGCGGTCCGTACTTCATGATTCTTAGCACCTTAAACACGGATGTCCAGTTGTTCTTTTCCATTCTTCCCGATGTCCACCTTTGCTTTATCCTTCTCCTTCATTGCACCTTGAAGCATCTTCAAGGCGATCGGGTCCTGGAGATATTTCTGGACGGCCCTCTTGAGCGGACGGGCCCCATAAACAGGGTCGTAGCCATGCTGTCCTAAGAAATCCTTGGCTTTGTCCGTTAGTTCCAGTGAAATGCCTTTATTCTTTAACCGATTCTTTAAAATATCAACCTGAATGTCCACAATTTTATTGATATCGGCCTTCTTCAAGCGATTGAAGACGACAATTTCATCGATGCGGTTCAAAAATTCCGGCCGGAAATGCGCTTTTAAGGATTCGTGAATCTTTTTCTCGATCTCTGTTTGATCGTCCAACGTGATGATTAAATCCGATCCGACATTAGACGTCATGATGATGATCGCATTTTTAAAATTAACGACCCGGCCCTGGCCATCCGTCAGCCGGCCGTCATCCAAAATCTGCAAAAGGGCGTTAAACACCTCCGGGTGCGCCTTTTCAATTTCGTCGAACAAAATGACCGCATACGGCCGTCGGCGCACAGCCTCCGTCAATTGCCCGCCCTCGTCATACCCGACGTACCCGGGAGGGGCACCGATCAACCGGGCCACACTATGCTTTTCCATATACTCGCTCATGTCAATGCGGATCAGAGCGTTTTCATCGTCAAACAAATACCAGGCTAGTGATTTCGCCAACTCGGTTTTCCCAACACCCGTCGGACCAACAAAAATAAACGATCCAATCGGGCGGTTTGGGTCGCTTAAGCCGGTGCGTGAACGGCGGATGGCCGAGGCCACCAGTTCAACAGCTTTGTCCTGGCCGACCACACGCTTCTTTAACACATCTTCAATATTAATCAGTTTTTGTGTTTCCCCTTCCATTAATTTGGAAAGGGGGATCTTGGTCCATTTCGAAACGATTTCGGCAATGTCCTGATCGTCCACCTCTTCTTTGAGCAATCCGCCTTTTTTTTGCATATCCCCTAAGGCGGCATTTTGTTTTTGCAATTCCTTCTGTAATTCAACCGACGTTCCGTAACGGATCTGGGCGACTTTGTCCAAATCCCCTTGCTTTTCATAACGGGCTTCTTCCAATTTCAATTTTTCGATGTCCGCCTTGATCTTACGGATTTTCTCAATGACCTGTTTTTCGCCCTGCCAACGGAAACGCAACTGTTTGTTCTCTTCGCGTAACGTATCCAATTCCTTTTCGATATTTTTTAATCGCTGGCGGGAGGCTTCGTCCGTCTCTTTTTTCAACGCTTGGCGCTCGATCTCCAATTGACGAATCCGCCGTTCGTTAACGTCTAATTCTTGGGGCATGCTGTCAATTTCAATGCGCAGGCGGGAGGCGGCCTCGTCGATCAAATCGATGGCCTTGTCCGGCAGAAACCGTTCGGTAATATAGCGGTGCGACAACGTGGCGGCGGCGATAATCGCGGAATCCTGGATGCGCACCCCGTGATGGATTTCGTAACGCTCTTTGAGGCCACGTAAAATCGCAATGGTGTCATCGACGCTTGGTTCCTCGACTATGACCGGTTGAAAACGCCGCTCTAGGGCGGCATCTTTTTCAATGTGTTTGCGATATTCATCCAATGTCGTCGCCCCGATACAGCGTAACATGCCGCGGGCCAACGCAGGCTTAAGCATATTGGACGCATCCATTGAGCCTTCGGCTTTACCGGCACCAACGATCGTGTGTAACTCATCAATAAACAGAATGATTTCCCCAGCCCTTGCCTCAATTTCTTTGAGGACCGCTTTCAAACGATCTTCAAACTCACCGCGGAATTTCGTCCCGGCGATCAACGCCCCCATATCTAACCCGACAACCCTTTTATTCTTTAACCCTTCGGGAACATCCCCGGAAAAAATCCGTTGGGCCAATCCTTCGACAATCGCCGTCTTCCCCACGCCGGGCTCGCCGATTAAAACAGGATTATTCTTCGTGCGCCGCGATAGCACTTGAACGACACGGCGGATCTCTTCGTCGCGGCCGATGACGGGGTCTAACTTCCCTTCTCGAGCAAGATCCGTCAGATCACGTCCATATTTCTCTAACGCTTGATATTTATCTTCAGGATTGATGTCAGTCACTTTTTGCCCCCCGCGAATATCGCTTAATAACTGTTGGATCTTATCCTCAGTGACCCCGTTTTTCTTTAATTCCTTGCCAAGGACAGAACTCTCTTCTTGATATAATGCCCAAAAAAGATGTTCTTGCGAAACATATTCGTCCTTCATTTGAGTGGCGATCTTCTGGGCATGGCGCAAAACATTATTGAGTGCCGATGATAAATGCGGTTCACTCCCGCCTTCAACCGATGGTTTTCTCTTTAAAGAATCTTCAATGCTGGATAATAACGTCGAAGGTGACACGCTTAACCGGCCCAGCAATGAAGGAACAAGCCCATCCTCCTGCTTTAACAACGCAAAGCTAAGATGATCTGGCTCTAATTGCTGATGCTTGAGTTCATCGGCCAATTCGAACGCTTTTTGGACCGCTTCCTGACTTTTTAATGTAAATTTATCTAAACGCATAGAGGATTCCTGTGATTTGTTTTCATCATCAACTCATTTTCCCATCTTCTTGCCGGCGGGCATGCAATTCTAAAATAAATTTGACCCCACTGATGTTCACGCCTTGATTGTCCATTAAATGCTGAATATAAATCAATGTCCGGATTTGTTCCTTGGAATAACAACGCGTCTTTTTGCCGATCCGTTTAGGTTCAACCACCCCCATTTCATCCAATTTACGCAACGTCCAGATAGGGATCTGAACCATCTCGCTCACGATACTAATAATAAACAGCGGTTGATTCGGTTGAATGTCAACGTCAAAATCTTCAGGAAACTTTTCAGCCATTTGCTCACCTATCCTCAGTATAAATATAATATATTATGCTTATTATGTCAAGTATAATCTAACAGAAATAGTTAGGATATCTTATTACAATGGCAGCCTAATCAGAGGGACTTACAGGGATGGGAGGCTCGCACCAAATCAAACTGTCAGGACACTTGAGGGTATTGGGATTAAATCCCGGAGGGCATTGACTATCTCTTAAAGTTTCTCCTGGGGCAAGAAGGAATCCGTTGTCTTCCATTTCGTGAAGAGAAGACAGACAGCACTCTTTGCCTGGTTTTGACCGACAATCATTCGCTAATTGTTTATAATCCGGTAGAGAATTGGAGGGATATTCATCTTGCGCAAAAATGAAGAAAGCCGGCAAGGCAAAGAAAACAGCAATGATCATCATTAAATGTTTCATAACCACCCACAAAAGGCTAACGCACAAATGGTTTTGGCGTCACGGATCCGCCCCTGTTTAAATAAGCGGCGAACTTGAGATTTTGTCATCAACAATGATTGAAGGACTTCGTCCTCGTCCATTGTCCCTTTCTCAGGCATCAGTCCTTGCGCCTTATAAATCGTAATGACTTCCGTCGAATATCCGGGCACAGGGTAAATGGCTCCCAGCTTCGTTAAACGCTTGGCCCTAAACCCTGTTTCTTCAATTAATTCGCGGTGAGCGCATGTCCGCGCGCGTTCATTGGGATCCAGCGTTCCGGCGGGAAGCTCGTAAAGGTATTTCCCGATGACGGCGCGGAATTGCCGCAAAAAGACAATTTTTTGGGAAGAGTAAAATGGCACAATTAACGCGGCCCCGGGATGTTCGATCACATCAACAAGGATGGTGCGGCCGTCGGGCAGGCGCCTCTGGGCCAATTCGTACGTGATTTTCTTTCCTTTGATTTTCATCTAAACACTTTTTTTGACTTAGCTTTGACCCTTGGCTACTACCTAAAACGCTTCGATGTTGGACTCAGCGCTGTTTTCAGTTCCCGCCTGACGTTCAGGACACCGTTGATTTTGCCCTCAACACCTTGCTTCACCCTAAATTCCCGGGCCGTTGGCCAGTCGTGACAGGCAGGGCCTTTACGAATGCGCTGCTCTACCAACTTGTTCTTTACCAACTGTTCTTTAAATCCAGGTAAACCTTGCGCACAGTCATCGTGTCGGGGGCGGACGGGTCGTTGGCGTCAGCGACAGGGGTCGTGATCCCCCAGAATTGCTCGTGAAAAAATCCGTCTTGAGAAGGCAATGTCGAGTCTAGCGTCCCGTCTTTAGGACAGCTTGTGTCTGTTGGGCCGAATCCAAAGTGATTCTGCTCGGAGTTGCAGGCGGGGCTCTGTGTCCCGCACTGCCATTGGTACGGCTTCCACCATTCGTCCGAATATTCGAAGACCGTTCCTCCGATCGACTTATTCGCCTGATACGCTGAAGCGATTTCTTGCCACAACAAAACTGTCCACTGGGCCTGGGTTTGCTCATCAACAAACCCCTTCCCTGGATAGGACGGGCTCATGGCATTAAAAGCGTCCAGCCCGAATTCGGCGATCCACAGCGGTTTGTTCGTTTTGGCGTCGACATCATCGAACAACGTCCCAAAGGAATTACCGGTGTAGGCATTCAATCCCCAAATATCCAAATCGGGCATTTGGTTATCGGCGGTTCCGAAATTCGATTGACCAATGAACGCTCTGTTCCCTAAAACGGTGGCAACAGGATGTTTGTTGGTGCCTTCGGCGGCGTGCGCAGCCTGGGCCATTTCTTGAATCAATGAAAAATACGCCTGCATCTGAACCAGGCTGGCAGGCAAATCTGGAGAAAAAGCAAAATCATTTTCGTTTCCAATCACCCAAAACAGAATCGCCGGATGATTCTTAAACGTGTTGACAAACGTGACAAACCGATTTTTTAAATCCTGACGGATCGCCGGATTCGTATAATCCGTGTAGGTGACATACACGGCCTGGAACACCCCGGGGGAGGTTTCCTGGCATTGAACCTCTCCCGGCCAGGGCATAAAAAATCCCGGCGCTACTTTAATCTGATGCTGCTTGGCGTAATCCAATGTTTTAGTGGTCAACATCATCGGGAACTGGCCAGTGGAAGGAATATATCCATCATTACCCGCATAAATTCGTACGGTATTGGCTCCCAAATCATCAAGCAACGCAAAATCGCGCTGGAGAATGACATCATCGTCGTAAATATTGTCCGGCCGCGGATCGCCAATGTCGGAATAACCGAATTCGGGGTGCCAACCGATCGGCGCCGGTTCATACGCGACACCTTTGACAAGAAAATTCATGTATTGACAGCCTGTCAACGTCTGTAATTTGCCATTATTGATTTTGACGAAAGGTAAGCCCGGGCATGTGATGGGAACGGCTGTTCCCGCGATCGAATGGGGTACCCCGGGAGGATTGATCACGATCTGTGCCCCGACGGGATTACCCATCAAGAAAACAAAAACCGTAATGATCAAATAATATTTTTTCATCATCTTAGAAATATTCATACAAGACATAATCATAAGTATACTGGAGGGGGGAAAACAAAGCAACTTGATTAAACGCTCGTGATGAAGCACTCGTGATTAAGCGCTCATGATTAAACACTCGGGTTGTTGACCGCGTGCTGGCGGATCAACCCGGCGAGCTTGGCAGGGACCGAAGCGCGGATATTAATTGTGCTCTCATAATATTTGATGGCAAACACCTGGCCTTGAGTATGAATCAAATTGACCAAATCCATGCGCTTAATGGGGATATACACGTCGATTTCATTAAACATCCCCTCTAGCATTGTGATCATCAATTGGTTGAGTTGTTCAATGTTCTCGCCGCTTTGGGCCGAAATGGCGACGGCCGGAGAAAAACTGTCGACCAAATCCTTAATCCCCATGCGTGAATCAAGGCGATCAATTTTATTGAGGACGGTAATGGTCGGTTTATCAATAGCCTCGAGCGCCTTGAGAACTGTTAACACCGCCTGATGAAGATTGCGGAATTGGGGATTACTCACATCCAGGACGTGAATCAACAAATCGGATTCTTTCACCTCTTCTAATGTGGCTTTAAACGATTCAATCAAATGGTGGGGCAAGTCATGCATAAACCCGACGGTATCGGAGATAATGACCTTTTGGTTATTGGGCAACGCAGTCTGGCGGGACAATGAATCAAGGGTCGTAAAAAGCCCGTCACGGGTGATTTGGCCAGCGCCGGTCAGGGTATTGAGCAGCGTCGATTTGCCGGCATTGGTGTACCCCACAAGTGAAATCGCCGGGACACTTTTCTCCTGGCGTTTTTTACGTTTCACAACGCGGTTGGCGGTAATTTCCTTGAGGCCTTGCCTTAATTTGTCAATGCGTTGGGCGATGCGCCGACGGTCCACTTCCAGCTTGGTTTCCCCCGGCCCTAACGTCCCGATCCCGCCTCCCTGGCGGGACAATTCAATGCCCTTTCCAACGAGGCGCGGCATCAAATATTCGAGCTGTGCTAACTCGACCTGCATTTTCCCTTCATTGCTTTGTGCCCGACGGGCGAAAATGTCAAGGATTAGTTGAGTACGGTCAATAATCTTAACTTTGATAATTTCTTCGAGGTTGCGTTGTTGGCTGCCCTTAAGATCGTAGCTAAAAATGACGGTGTTGGCCTGTTTCATCGCGACCAAATCAGCAATGCCCTGCACCCGGCCTTCATTGATCAAGTACCCGGCTGTTGGGGTCACGATTTTGATGACAATCGTATCGATCACTTCCCCGTCGCAGGCCACAACCAATTCTTTCATCTCTTCCTCAATGTCCTTCAGCGACCAGTCGGAATGAATCTTCTTGAAGTCCAGAATCACCAAGAGGACTTTTTCTCTTCCTTCATCTTTTGTCGAATGCATTAGTTCCATTTTAAATTCTCATTAAGGACGCCGTCCACTGATCGACGACGGATCCCGGCGGTTTCGTGTTGTCCAACATGATCCACGTCAACCGCTTGTCCTTGCGAAACCATGTCAGTTGGCGCTTGGCCAAATGCCGGGTGTTGAGTTTCATCAATTCGCGGGCGTGAGGCTCAGCATATTCCCCCTCAAGAAGCCCTAAGATTTCTTTAACGCCGATTAGCGCTTTGGCCGTCGGACTCCAGGGGGCATTCTTAAGCCTAACAATCTCATCGACAATTCCGGCGGCAAACATTTCATCAACACGCTGATTAATCCTTGTATACAGATCGGATCGCGGCCGGTTAAGGGCATACAACGTAATATCATGCTTGCCCCAAATCCCTCCCGTCCGATTTTTTTGCAATTCGGAAATGGGTTGTTGCTGCGCTTCAATGACCTCCAACGCACGAATCATCCTCTTTACATCATTCGCGTGGATTTTCGCCGCAGCCGCAGGGTCACGGCTCTTAAGAAGATCATAAAGGGCTTGTTGCCCAGCCTCGTCCATGAACCGATGCAATGCGTCGCGCACCGAGGGTTGTTTTCCCACCCCGTCAAATAGGCCGTCTAAAAGAACACTGACATAAAACCCGCTTCCACCGACGACAATGGGAATTCCTCCCCTCTGATGAATATCGGCGATTACCTCATGGACCAATGCCGCGTATTGCGCCACATCGAATTCATCTTCAATGGACACAATGTCCAACAAATGATGCCTAACGTCTCGTTGCTGGGCGTCTGTCGGCTTATTGCTGGCAATACGGATCTCTTTGTAAATCTGCATCGAATCGCAAGAAACGATTTCCCCATTCACTTTTTTCGCTAAAGCCAATGCCAACGATGATTTACCGACAGCCGTCGGTCCAACGATCAACACGATTTGTTTGGGCATTAGGGGAATATTTGGGTAGGATACCCTTTCCGGGAAAGCCGCTCCTGTAAACTACGGGCTTCGTCTAAATAGGCGAGCTGCCCGACACGCACACGGAAAAATTTCTTGTTTTGATGGTCCACCGTTTCAACAATGTAGGCATATTCGTCCTTCACGTTTAATTCAGCCACAAGCCCCTCGGCCCGTTGACGGTCCAAAAAAGATCCGACCTGGACGGCAAAATATTGTTTTTCTTCCAAAAATTGTTGGGCAGTGGCCACCTCTAAACTTTGAGGATATTCGTCAATCACCTTCTTTAAATACGTATGGGCATCGTCCCAATGCGCTAACTTTAAATGAACGCGGGCGATTTTTAAATACGTTAAACTCTTAAACGGCGTTTGCGGATTGGATTTAAGAAGTTTTTGCAACACGGGTAACGCTTCTTCATATTGTTCTTCTAAAAAAGAGGCGTCCGCAAGCCCCAGATACGCTTTATCTCTCCATCCCGCGTCAACATCCTTCCCCAGAAGGCTATGAAACGCCTCACGCGCTTGGGCATATTTTTTCTGCTTGAGCTGGCTTAAGCCCAAATAATATTTGGCTTTCCATAACGTACTTTTGTCGGGGTTTTGCGAAAGAAGATTCTGGGCTTGTTCTTCAACGGCGGGAAAATTATTCTGCATAACGGCCAGCTCTATTTCTGACAGCCGGTCGTGAGATGTAAACCCGTACAGAAAGAGGGCCGATGACAGGATCAATAAATGGTTAAACCGCATACTGGAAGATATCTTAACAAAAATCATGGACACTGGCTACAAAAAAATCGGAGGCTGTGAATCACAGCCTCCGGATAGTTCATTCTCCCTTTGAAAAACCGAATTTATCGACCGCGTCCACCTCGGCCGCCTCCTGAGCGTCCGGAAGATCTTGTCCCCATCCCTCCGGGACGATTGGCGTTGGCATTCAATCGCGGTTGGGCGGATGGCCGTTGCGGGGCGCGATTCAAATGGTCGCGGACATCTTCACGGCGATCACGCACATTTTCACGTTGATCAACCACATCTTCACGGCGGTCGCGGATATCTTCACGACGATCCCGGATATCCTCTAAACGGTCACGCCGGCCTGTATCCGTTTGCCGATCAATTCTGTCTTCGCGCCGATCAGCCACATCTTCGCGCCGATCACGCACGTCTTCACGGCGATCCGCGATATCTTCACGACGGTCACGGACATCCTCACGTCGGTCCTGGCTTAGGTTTTCACGACGTTCTTTTCTTTTCTCTAACCATTCACGGAATTTCCCCGGATTTTTGACAGCCCGAAGAAGCTGGCCGCGGTTAAGATCCGGATATTGTTCATGCAAGGCCTTCATTTGACGGATATCTTCTGGCGACAAATCAGGATGTTTGGCAATAAAGTCATCCAGTTGCTGTCGTCGTCTTTGCTTCAAGGCTTCGTCATTCTGAGCGGCCCTAACTCGCCGGGCTCGAATGGCCTCAGGTTGAACCTTTGTAACTGTCGGTTCGGTGACCGTTGTTTCGACGGGTTGCGGCTGCGCCCAACTGATCACTGGGGCCGCCAACAATCCGACCATTAAACTGAATATGATTCTTTTCATGGAACTACCCTCCTTATGTTCTTGAGGCCTCTTTAGGCCTTCACGATGTTAAACCCTTGTTGTCTAATAAAGTTTCGGTCTTTTTTTAAATTATCTTCCAGTGCCTGAACGGCCACTCCGGGAACGAACACCGACCGGAGCGCGCTGCGATGGCAAATTTTGATTCGGTCGCCACCCCTCACGCGGTGTCGATCGTTGATGATTATATTGATCACGCCACTGGTTGTTGCGTTGTTGCGGCTGAGGCCTGTCCATCGATCGATCGTTCAAAACTGGGCGCTGCGCTGGGACTTCGCGAACACGTTGATGACGTTCACGTAACTCTTGACGGCGCGATTCAGGTAATTGCTGCCAGCGTTCACGGTTATGGTCAAAACGTTGCCGTTCTTCGGGCGATAAATTTTCCCAACGTTGACGGCGCTCTCGAATCCGTTGCTGTTCCGGTGCTGAAAGATTTTGCCATCGCTGGAACTTTTCTCTTAACGCGGAGCGTTCTTGATCATTCAAATGTCTGACCCTCTCCCAATTACGGCGGATCGTGGCTTTTTCTTCAGGGCTGGCGGCTTGAAACCGCCGATAATTTTCACGCAATTTCTCTTTTTTCTCAGGATCCAAATTCTTCCAACGATCATAACGACTGCGCAATTGTTGTTTCTCCTCTTCACTTAAGTTTTGCCAACGTTCGCGTGCCGCACGTTGTTTCTCGGATAATTTTTGCTCTTGAGAAGCCGAAACTTCTAAAGACGGCGTCTCGCTATCTTGCGCATCAGCACAGAAAACGTCAACCGCACTAAGGGCGAAGAAGAATAAAAAGCCCGCAAATATGCTCCCAACAACCTGTTTAATTCTCATGGCCATGTTTGTCTCCTTGTGCCCCATCCAGGTCTTCAATTTCCTCATAATTTCCCAGGAGGGCGACATCTTCTTCTAAAATATCCAAACTTTCTAGAAACTCTAAATCATTGATAATGTCCCAATCTTCCGGCGCAATTTGTTCGACCATCGGCTCTTTGATGGATGCTTCCTCCTTTTGAGATGAAGGCACGGCACAACCTGCATTCCCTTGGAGCAATAAAATAATGATCCCTAAAATCATTAAGCTGACTTTTCCCATCAAGCGGATGTCTCCAGAGACTCCAGGTTTTCAATCACATCGAGATCTTCTAAGAAGTCCAAATCTTGCACAATATCCAAACTTTCCGCTAAATCGATGTTTTCCACCATTTCCAAATCATTGTCGTTGATTTCGACGACTTCAGGCACAACGCCCTGATTTCCTTTGAAATACTGCAAAGAAAAAATCCCAATAAAAATCAACGCGTAAATACCGACCAATACCGGGACCCAACGTTTCCTGGCAAATGTTGTTTTGAGGCCTTCCCAAACTTCTTCATACCACGGTTGTTCAACCGCAACACGTGTCCAAAATCGCGATATATAGTTAGGCTGAGGTTCAACGGAAGGCAAATCACCCAGCATATTCCAAGCTTGCTGAACAGACAAAAACTCCTGCCGGCAGGAAGCACAAGAGGCGAAATGCTCTTTAACTTCTTTACTTGCAATGGCTTGGATATCTTTCTCCGCCAGTTCAGGAATTAAATGTTTGAATTGATCGCAGTTCATTTTTCTCACCTATTCGTTAAACCCGCACTTTGTTAAAAAGTTTCGTTATTTTTACTATATTTGCGGAGATTAACCTTCAAATTCTCTTTCGCCCGGCTAAGCAGGGACTTGACCGCCTCAACCGATAAATTCATGGTCTGCGCAATTTGTTCGTAGGAAAACTCCTCGTAGCGGCGCAGCAGTACCGCCGTCCGTTGGTTTTCCGGCAAAGAAGCAATCGCCTCTTTAATGGCTTCAACTTTTTCCTGGCGAATCAATTCTTCATCAGCGCCAACCGATCGCGGATCGGTCAATTGGCGTTGCATGTCACTATCTTCCCCCATCAACGGCGCGTCCAACGACACGGCCGGTTGATGCCGGCGCAATTCGTTGAGCGTCAAATTACGGGCAATCGTTAAAATCCATGTGGAGATGTGCGCCTGCGGGCGATACCTTTCAACGCTTTTGTAAACCCGGACAAAAACTTCCTGTGTCAGATCTTCCGCCGTGTCGCGCTGGGCGATCATCCGGAAAATAAAATTCAACACGCGCGGATAAAATTTGCGCATCAACGCCTCGAACGCGGCTTTATCGCCCTGTTGAAACGTTAACATTAATTTCACGTCGGGATCTTGGAGATAGAGATTGGAAGATTCGTGGGAATTCATTGAAGGATGGGAATGGGCCGCCCGAAGGCGGCCGCCCTTTATTAAACTTTTAAGGCGTTTGCCAAATCGTCGATCAAGTCCTGGGCGTCTTCGATGCCGCAAGACACGCGGATAGTTTCTTTCGTGATCCCCGAGGCCTTGAGCGCCGCCTCACCCATCGAGGCATGGCTCATGAGCCACGGATGTTCGATGAGCGATTCGACCCCGCCCAACGATTCAGCCAATGAAAAATATTTCAATTTAGTAAATAATTGATCACAGGACACTTTCTTCGTATCCAGCTCAAACGCTAACATGCCGCCAAACCCTTTCATTTGTTTTTTGATTAGTTTCTGCTGCGGATGGCTTTTGAGCCCAGGATAATACACTTTCTTTACGTTCTTATGGCCCTCGAGGAATTCGGCGATCGCTAGCGCGTTGGCCTGATGCGCTTCCATGCGTTGGACCAATGTCTTGACCCCGCGTAGAACAAGCCAAGCATCAAACGGGGATTCGGAAACGCCCAACGCATTGACTAAAAAGCGGCCGCGCTGTTCCAAGTCTTTGTTCCCGTAAATAATGGCGCCGCCGACCACATCGCTGTGGCCATTAATGTATTTTGTCGTCGAATGCACGACAATATCCGCGCCGAACTCGAACGGCTGTTGGAAATACGGCGAAAGGAATGTATTGTCCACGACCGACAATAGTTTTTTCTTTTTGGCAATGGCAATCGTCCCTTCCAAATCCACAATATTGAGCAGAGGATTCGACGGGGTTTCGATCCAGATCATTTTGGTGTCTTTATTCACCGCTTTGGCCACCGCGTCAAGATCGCGCATATTGACAAACGAAAACCGGATGCCCAGGGGCGTAAACACTTGGGTAAACAACCGGTACGTCCCGCCATAAATATCATCCCCTGTCACAACGTGATCGCCGGCTTTAAGGAAAAACAACACCGCCGTAATCGCGGCCATGCCAGTTGCGGTGGCCGAGCAACCCACACCCCCTTCAAGCTCGGCGATGTTCTCTTCGAGCGCCGTGCGGGTCGGATTACCGCTGCGAGTATAATCGTAGCCCTTGTTCTTCCCTAACGCGTCAAAATAAAATGTCGACGTAGGATAAATCGGCGTTGTCACCGAATTGTAGCTTTTATCTTTATAAACGCCGGTGTGGACTGTTTTGGTGCGAAGTTTGGCCATGGAAAACTCCTTTTAAGTTCGTAGTTCAGGGTTCGCCCCGTGGAAGGCAAAGCCTTCCCGGGATTAAGTCCCCGAAATCGCAAAGCGATTTCAGGGGATAGTTCGTAGAAACTTTTGCTTTTACTCCGAACTCCCAACTACGAACTCCGAACTTATCTATATTACCATCATTCCTTATTGCTGACAAAGACAAATCCCTTAACATTGCCCGTCGCCGGATCCGAAACTTTCGATGTCATCTTCCCTTTTTCTTCAAGGCTGCATTCATCTTCGCGCTTGACGACCAGTTTCCAGCTCGGCTGAGAGCGGTTGTATACTTTAGAAATCGGCTCCTGGCCGAGATAACAGCCTTTGGTAAACGATACGTGGTCCCGCATGCTCACGTTCAATAAAAGTTCATCGGTATAATCGATTCCGTGGATCGGGATTCCGTTCGTCACCCGGAACAACCGAAATTCTTCATCAGTCACATTCGCCGTCAATGTGCGCGGTGTGGCGATGATGCGTCCTTTTTTCTGCGCAAAAACCCAATCCTGCGGGTCCACGGGGGCGTCGGCATCCAAATCAAAATAAATATTTCGGGCCGGCTGCTCGATGGTAACGCCACTTAACTTCGCGTACCGGTTGACATGCTGTAAAACATTGTCCCCAAATGGTTTCTCGATCAAGATGACGACTTCATCATCGCTGATTTTCAGCTGATCAAACGTCGCAATAATCCGGCCGTGGATGTTTAAAAACGCATTTTGCGGCTTGATTACCTCATTGGATGTCAATCCGTTTAAAAAAGCCGCGGCCTTGTTTCTAAATAATAAAACTGTTTTGTTCAGGGCGGATAATCGCATAAAAATAAAAAACCCGACGGCTAAAAAGTTAACCTTCGGGTTGGCCTTTTAGCACATTTATATAGCGGAGCAAGTCGTGTTAAATCACCGCGAGAGTTAATTTACCATCAACCTTAGAGACTGTCAAGAAAACATTACCGACCCCAATTGTTGTTGGCCAACAACAATTGACTTGCCCTATTTTAAATGACAGAAATAAAACGCTGCCCCTTAAACAAAGCTACCAGATGATCTTTCCGCCGGCGGTCCATATGTAATCCAACTCTTGATGGACGCCCCCCAAGTCTTGATAAACAGGCAACATCACATTGGCAAAAAACGAGACGCGTTGATTGGCCGCAATCATCAAGGCAGGCCCCATTAATAATGTGACACCACCGCTGTCCGCCACTTCCGCTCCTGCCTCTTCCTGTTTTTGTTCATACTGAAGATTGGTATCAAGGCCGACCGTTGTGATCCAGGCATCGCTTTGGGGATTTAACGTATAATCAATAAAAAGCGACGTTGACAAAAGATCCCCGAATTCAAAGTCATGGTCGCCCTCCGTCTTAAAAACATACGCCAGGTTCCCGGTAAAAGCCCAGGGGCCTGACGCGTGTTTATAGATCCCGCCGACAAGATAATCAAAGGACCCGGAGCCTGGTTGTAATTCGGATTCGAACGTAGTCCCCACGGAATTCTTTTCTTCCGTTCCTCCGGTGGGGAATTTAACGCCGGCGACCACGTTAAATTTGGACGCCTCTTGTTTGCTTAACGCATATTGGCCGATCAAAAAAATATCCCCGAGCCCCTCGGACTTCTGTTTTGATCCGAGGATATCATGGTCCTCCACTTCAATCGAATGGCGGATGACGTACGGGATCTCAGCGGAAAGGCTGAAGGTATCCGTAAAATTTCCACCGAACGTCAAATGATGAAAATCTTCTCGGGCCTTGTTATGGAAGTGGTGCCCCTGATCATGCAACGCGTGGCCTTCCCCACCTTCTTTCTCATGCCAATTCTGCTGTTCGAACAGGTACTTGAAAAACCATTTTCCATCCTGGCTTTCAACTTTAAGCCCTTCCTCTTTTCCTAGCCTAGGAACGGTGCAGATATCGCAGGCCCAAACACAGTTTAATAGAAATGCAGCTAAAAATAAATTAATGAAAAAAATCCGATACAATTGTCGGGACATAGAAAATCCTTTCTGATAGATGAGGTGATTAAAATCTAAGGAGGGAAAAATTAAACTTTCGGGACAGGATCGAGGGCTTTGACTAGGTTGAATTGGTAGGAGGCAACCGGAGAGAACATCAATGCTGACTGTTGTTCAATGAAATCGTTGAGAGAATTGCTCGCGAGGAAATCGTGACTTGACCCCGACGAAGGGCTTTTTTCATGGGCGTGGGAGGCCCCGGGAGAAAAAACTTTAACGGCGGTTTGCTCCGTATTCTTGGCTAAATGGCTGCTACAAAGGCAGATGGCCCGCTGGCCGTTGCAAGCCAATTGCTCTTGTCCCGGCTTGATAAAAACACCTAACGGCAGGATCCAGATAAAAAATAAAAGGCCGCTAATAACCGCAATATTCTTTTTCATAAACGTACTGATTATACTATCTTAAAAATGATAAGACAATTTCGTTTAATAAAAGTTTCGAGTAAGACTTTACAATTTGATTCGAGAGAAATACACCAATGATCCCACAACCAATCCTATCACGTATCCCTGAGGGAGCGTCATGGCCATTGCCGCAACAAGCAACGCGATCGTCAGATCACGTTTATTCTGCGCCTGATCACGAATAAGAAGCATCAGCGTCAAAGCTTCAAAAAGAAGCACGACACCGAGGATCGGCTGGGGGAAAAATTCAATGACCTGCTGAAATGCCCCGCTAAACACTAGCCCGATGACAACAAAAATGGCCCCGTAAATAATAACGGAACCCCCTGTTCGCGCGCCCAACGCGTAATGTCCGGCAAGCCCTCCGCATCCATGACAAACAGGGATTCCCCTAAAGAATGGTAAGATCAAATTAATAACGGCATACGTTATCCCCAATTTCTTGATGGATATGTTTCGCTCCGGGAAAAGATCATGGACCGTCTTGTGTGTCGCAATCACGGAATTTGAGATCGAAAGCGGCAATTGCGGCAAACTAAGGACAATAAATCCTGTCAGAATATCGTTCATGGACGGAGCTGCGATTTGCGGCAGCCTAAACCCTATCCCTGAAACGAGGGCACCGAAATCCACCCTGAAAAATAACGCGTACAGTAATCCCAGGCCGATGACAAAAATCCCCGGAGGCCAGTGACGGTTCCCCAGAAGAACAATCATGATCATAAAACCGGCCAAGGCAAGAACATATCCGCTGTTGCCCATACTAGGGACATACGTTTTCAACGCCAATGAAGCTAAGGACAACCCTAATCCAAACTGGATGCCCCGAACCACGCAAGAGGGGATCTTTCGCGCCAGCCAGCCAAGTCCCCCGCTCCAACTTAGAACCAACATAACAAGCCCGATGGCAAATCCAGCCCCGAACAATATGGAAGATTGAATGTTTTGGGTGATCACCAAAACCGCCATGGCTTTGAGTGGCTGGACGGGCATGGGCAACCCATAAACCATTCCGGTAATGATCTGCATGGCCCCAAACATCACAAAGACGCTTGTCACATCCAGATTCGACGCCAGGATCATGCCGACAATCAAAGGAAAATCCGTGCCGATATCGCCAAAGCTTCCGGAAAATTCATTGCGGTTAAATAAAATCCGATTTTTGATAAAGAATTTTTTCATCAATGGTGATCAATCACCCACGTCTCTTGAAGGGCGGCTTTTGTCCATTCCTGGACGGCAGGCAAGGCGAGGATGGTTTTCACATATTGTTGAACAACGCCGTCGACAGGAATCCCATGCGTTTGAAACCGGAAGACCACCGGCACAAACATCGCGTCGGCAATCGTGAATGGGCCAAAGAGAAAGTCCCCTCGGGTTTTGGATTGTTGACGGCATTGTGTCCAAATGGCTTTGATCCGTTCAATGTCGCGCGTTAATTCCGGACTAGGATTTGTCACCGATTTTCTGGCTTTCACATTCATCGGGCACGTGCTGCGTAATGCCTGGAATCCTGAATGCATTTCCGCACTGACGGAACGCGCCCGCGCTCTTGATTCCGCATCTTTGGGCCACATTAACTTTTTAGGAAAAGTTTCCGCGAGGTATTCCGCGATCGCCAGTGAATCCCAGATGAGCGTGTCTCCGTGCTTTAAAACAGGCACTTTGCCCGCGGGTGAATACTTAAGGATTTTTTCCTTGCTGCCGGGCTGAAACAAAGGAATGACAATTTCCTCAAAAGGAATCTTAAAATATTTCATTAAAATCCATGGCCGCAGCGACCAGGACGAATAATTTTTATTGCCGATGACAAGGACAAAATTTTTCATCTAATGACCTCCCATCCGTTCAAGAATGGACAAAAATGTTAAACATTATCGATCGGGCGTTCCCTCTAAAAAAACAAAAGAAATATAGGCAGGGGAATAAACAAAAGATTATTGGCTTCCGTTTGCTTCTGAAAATTCTTTGTAACCACAATACCAAATTTTTGATTATATTTTTCGATAAAATACTTAATGGAAGCGATGTCATCCACAGCTTCCCGGTATTTAACTTCGACTGGTAGATACCGTTTCCCACCTAGATGGACGATAAAATCAACCTCTCGCTTAGCATCCTTATAAAATCCTAGCTCAATAACCCCTTCAAATTGACGCAAAGCATTAAAGACCAAATTCTCCGCGTAAAATCCCATCATAACATCATCCTCTAAAATCTTATCAGTAAGCTTCAAAATGGCGTTACGAAGGGCCAAATCGACAAGATAGCACTTAACACTCCCTCGCCGGAACTTCAATGGCCTCTGAGAGAACCTCTGGATCGTCTTGACCAAATCCGTCATTTCTAAAAGCGGCAAATATTTTTCCAGCATTTGCCGGCTAATACCAATTTTCTGCGAGGCTTTTTCAATATTCAGCTCTTGCCCGGGTTGCTCGACCAAAGATAAATAATAACTTTTGATCTTTTCCGGCTTACGGAATTCTGTGGTTATAACCAGATCCTCAAAAATGACTTTCTGCACTTGGTTATCAAAAAGATATTCTTGGCGAGCGACCAGATCTTTTATTTCCCACGCCTCGGGGAATCCCCCCTCCATAAAATATTTCTTCAGGAGGTCATTTAATTCGGCAAAAACCCTGCCAGACACCTGTAAAGGCCCTGCTTCTGACTGAATCTCTTTCCACTCAATCAGCATTTCCCTTTGTAATTTATAGCCAAATTTTTGAGCGCCGTTTACAAAATCTAAGATCTCTCGATCTTCTCCCTTATTAAAATAAACGAACTCCTTAAACGAGAAAGGCAATAAATGATTGTCCTTGATCCTTCCTAATAAACTCTCACGGCTTTTACGAAAGATGGGAGAGGAAGCTGACCCGGAAATGATAAAACGCACAGAAAAACCAAGATCATAATATTTCTTTAGATAAAGTTCCCATCGATCGAAGCGCTGGATTTCATCTAAAACGAAATACGTTGGCGCCCCTTTGTGTTTAATATCCGCCCATTTAATCAGATCATCAAAAAATCGTTCCCTGATGTGCGAATCAACCATGAGTGGGTCATCAAACGAAAAATAGATCACATGATCCGCTTTAACATGGCCATCTTTGATGAGCGACTGAATAATTTGCTTCAATATCGTTGTTTTGCCAACCCTGCGAGGTCCTGTAATGGAGATGATCTGTTTGAGGCTTAAAAGGTCATTATAAATCTTGTGGAATATCGGCCTTTTGAAAGATTGGGTGTCAACTTGACCGTCTCCCCACCAGGGATTATAAGGTGTCAGGATCTCTTGGATCTGAATAGTATCGAATTTGTTTTTTGCAGTCATGTTTTTGTTGTTTTTATCGTTGAATATTTATGTAAACTATATTTTACATAAATTCTATTTAATTACAAGCTTTTTATTATCAGCGAGTTACATCGATAAAACTTGATTAAAAATCCGTTTTCTTTACTGAACGGCCTCTAATCGAAACTTTTGTAAAATCACATTACCTGCGAACTTTCCTTTTCCATCTCTCAACCAGTGAATAAACACACGGAATGACAAAAATCGTCAACACGGTCGAGGCGATCATCCCGCCGATGACAACCGTTGCCATGGGGCGCAGAACTTCCGACCCCGGGCCCAATGCCAGCGCCGGGGGAATGGCCGCGGCGATCGTCGCTAAGGATGTCATGATAATCGGACGCAATCGGATAGGGGCTGCCTCCAATAATGCTTCGTGAACGGGTTTGCCCTGCGCGCGTAATTGATTAGTAAATTCGACGAGCAAAATAGAATTTTTCTTCACAATCCCCATTAATAACACAAGCCCGATGAAACTATAAATGTTCATCGATTGATTCGTGATCCACAACGCGATAAACGCGCCCGAGACGCTAAACGGCAACGCCAAGAGGATCGTCACCGGATCGAGATAGCTGTTAAATTGCGACGCCAACACCATGTAGGCGATCAAAATCCCTAACCATAAAACCAAATAAAGGCTTTGGAAGGACTCTTTCATTGTCTGTGTGTTGCCGGTAAATGTGGCATGGTACCCTTCCGGCAACGTTTCCCTGGCGATGCGCTGGGCTTGTCCGACGGCATCGGCCTGCGATTGGCCGGACGCGACGTTAGCATAAATTTTAATCGCCCGTTCGCGGTTACTGCGGGTGATTGTCAGAGGCGTTTTCTGTTCAGTAATCGTGATCACATCCTTGAGTTGTACCAACTCGCCGTGATTGTTCCACACCCATAACGCTTCGATGTCTTGCACCTGGGCCCGTTGCGAGGGAAGCAAACGAATACGCACATCATAACGCCGTCCGCCTTGCGTGTATTTCGCCACACGTTCGCCGGCGATCAAGGCATTGATCGTTTGGGCAATATCATCAATACTGACCCCGCGCTCGCTGGCCTTCTGACGATTAGGAAAAACACGCACTTCAACAACACCTTCCTCAAAATTGCTGTCGACATCCGTCAGCAAGGGGCTCTGTTTCATTTTCTCCTGGATTGCCTCGCTGAATTCCGCCAGCTTCGCCCAGCTCGGGCCCAAGATCAGCATCTCAACGGGGAAGCCGCGGGACGATGACAGCCCGGCCAAGGAAGGGTCCTGGATGACCACCTTTAAATCGGGGATCTTTTTCAATTCTTTCCGAAAATAATCCATAATGTCGTTTTGGGACGGCCTTTTTTTATACGGCTCTGTCACCGGACGGTCACGCGCTTCCTTTAACATGACAAAAATCTGGCCGCTATTCACTTCCCCGCCGCCAAACCCGCCGATCGCTGAGAACGTCCGCAACACTTCCGGCCGGGACATCACGAATTTCTCGACTTCACGGAACTTTTCGCTCGTCAAATCGATCGATGAACCGACAGGCGTTTGAAGGCGGGCAAAAAATATGCCTTGATCCTGGGCCGGCATAAATTCCTTGCGTAAAAGCCCCACAATCCCCAACGAAGCGAAAAAGAAAATAAGCGCCGCCGCCGAAACGAATTTCCGATGGCCTAAGGCCCACGCCAACCCTCTGGCGTACGCTTGCGCCAATCTCTGGAACCCTTGATGCACGGATTTGCCAATGGCACTGTCATGCCCTGTCTGCAAAAATTGCGAACAACGCATGGGAGTAAACGTCAACGCCTCCAACAACGAAATGGCCACGGCCACCGAGAGTGTCACGCCGAACTGGTAAAAAAATTTCCCGATAATGCCTTCCATAAACGCGACGGGCAAAAAAATCGCAATGATCGCCAGTGTGGTGGCCGTGGCTGCAAAGGCAATCTGTCGCGCTCCCTGACTGGCGGCCTCCACTTTGGAAAATCCTTTTTCCCGGTAACGCACGATGTTTTCCAACACCATAATCGCGTCATCCACCACGATCCCGATCGCCAGCGAAAGGGCCAGCATCGTAAATGTGTTCAATGTAAACCCCAGGAAATAAATCACAATGAACGTCCCTAAAATTGATGTAGGAATCGCCAGAAGAATATTAACCGTGGCGGAGAACGTGCCTAAAAATAACCAGCAAACAATCGATGTGACAATCGCCGAAAGAATCAGCGTGAATGTCAACTCCTGCATCGATTGCTCGGTGAATTTGACCCGGTTCACCGTCAAATCGACCTTAATGCCTTCGGGCACATTCTTTTGAACTTCTTCAAGGCGCTTGAGGATCCTTCGTCCGACGTCAACCTCATTGACCCCCCGCTGTTTTCGGATCCCCAGGCCGACCGCCTGTTCTCCGTCTTTACGGGAAATCCGCCGGACGTCGGCCAATCCGTCTTCGATCGTCGCCACATCTTTTAAATAAATGGGCTTATAAATGGGGCTTCCCCCGCGCCGGGGAATGATAATATTTTGGAACTCTTCGACATTAATGGCCTCGCCCATGGCCCGCACGTTGAGCTCCCGGGATGCCGTTTCCAAGCGGCCGGCCGGCAACTCGCTGTGCCCTTGTGCGATCGCCGTAATCACATCCTGGACGGTGAGTTGATACTCTTCTAACTTTGTGGCATCGATCCAGACGCGCAAATTGCGCTCCAAAAATCCGCCCATAAAGACTTCCCCGACACCCTTGACCGTCGTAAAACGGTCTTCCAGGTGGTTCTGGACGTAATCCATCAATGTTCGCAGAGGGACTTTATCGGCGGTGGCCGTAATCCACATAATGGGCTGGTCTTCGGGGTTACTTTTGCTGACGGTGGGAGGGTCCATATCGTCGGGGAGCTGGCGCTGGGCCTGGGACATTTTGGTTTGGACTTCCTGGACGGCCACATCGATGTCGCGGTCCAAGTCAAATTCCAATGTCACTGTCGCTTGGCTCTGACGGACGTTGGAATCAATGTTGCGGATGCCTTGGATCCCGGTCAAGGCCTCTTCGACGACGTCCACCACGTCTGTTTCCATGACCTCGGGCGCCGCGCCCTCCCAGCTTAAGCGCACATTAACGACGGGGAAATCAACATCGGGCAGGCGGCCGATGCCCATGCGCTGAAACGAAATGAGCCCGAAAAACATGAGCCCCGACATAAGCATCCAGGCAAAAACGGGACGGCGGATAGAAATATCGGAAAGAATCATTTAAGGAATTTGTCCCAACGCCACTTTTAACTGCCAATAAAATTGCTTCAGTTGATTTTGAACGGCGATATAATCGCGTTTACTGTCCTGCAGGTCTTCCAACGCTTGCAATACATCGAGATTGTTCACAAGATTAATCCGGAAATCTTCCTGCTGTAAATCATAATTTTTCTGAATGGCCTCCAAGGCCTTCCTCAACGCCTCTTGGCGCCGTAAGGATGAACTAAACCGGCTATAAGCATTGTTGATTTCAAGAAGAGCGGTCCGCTGGATTTCTTCGTAGCGTAACTGAGATTGATTGGCTTGCGATTTGGCCTGGCGCACTTGCCCCGCCGTCTCGCCGCCTTGAAAAAGAGGGACATCGACACTTAATGCCACGTCCCAATCTTTATCAGTTTCGGATTTGGTATATTGATTCGCGTCTAAAACAACTTCCGGGTAATACCCGGCGCGGGCGATCGTGACTTGTTTTTGAGACTGCACCCAGACTTCTTTAAGGGCAGCCACATCCGGCCGTTGGTCAACGGCCTCTTTAAGGGATTCCGAAAGCTTGAGATCGTTATCGATCGGCTGGTCATCGATCAGCCGTTCAATCGTTTGGCCCGTCAAAAATTCCAATAACTGCCGGGCAACTTCTTGTTGGGTGCGCACCCCCTCAATATCGGCGTCCAATCGGCTGATCCTGGCCTCGACGCTGGCCAGCTCACTTTGACGCGAACGGCCCAGCGATTCTCTTTTCTTGAGTTCATCGATACGGTCCGTTAATGTCATTTGGATGCTTTCCAAAACGTCAATATCTTGTTGGTATTGTAAATAAAAATAAAACGCGTCCGCGACGTCACGAAAAAGAATCTGTTTCGCCCGCTCTAATTCTAAGAGCCGTTGCTCTTTTTTGGAATGGCCGCCGGCAATTGCGGCAAACTCCTTAAACCCGCGAAACAACGGTTGGCTAAAAACAAACCTGCTTTCCGTCTTTTGGTCTCCGTCTTGCCATGTTTCCGTGTGAGAATAAGAAACGTTCGGCAAAATACCGCTAAAGGCCTCTTTCATGATTCCTTCGGCCTCGTCAATGAGCTCCCGGCGAACCGCCACGGTTTCGCTTTGCTTTAAGGCCAACCGATAACAGTCCAATAGCGTGTATCCGGCGGGCTCTTGGGCCGAAATCACAGTGCCACCCGGGCTCAAAACCATCAGTCCTGCGGTGGACAAAATTAAAATTATTTTATCATTCTTCATATAACTCTCTAATAATCATTAAATCTATTTCTATAAAGCTATATATTTATAGCAAGGGAGGACAACCAGGTCAATGGTTAATTCATGGGGAAGTCAAAGAAATAAGGAACAAGCATGTCGGCGATGCTCGCCAGCCTACCGATGGCCAATCCTAAAAATAAGCCTTTACATGATCAAGATGCAAAACGACTTTCATAAGGCTTCTTAGTAAATTCCGAATTAGGCTCGTAAATCTCACGCTGTGTTGGTTGACGACCAAGTTTTATCCAAATTTCATAAAACCCTACCCCTTGAAAGCTGCTACCGCGTTTTCATAATTTAAGACCGTAAATTCCTTGCCCCGATGTTCATCTCCCGCATGAATCACGATCGATCTGGAAACTTTGTTTTTGAAAAGTTTTTCAAAATACTTAAGGCCTTTAAGAAAATCGGCGTGAAAAGTGGCGCTAGATTTTATTTCAACGCCGGTTAAAGTGTTGCCGGATTTGATGACCACATCAATCTCGTGGTGGCGATCGTCTCGGAAGAAGTAAAGATTGTTGTCCTGCCCGCGGTTAAACCGGTATTTCACCAATTCCATCACGACCATATTCTCAAATAACGCGCCGCGCAAAGGATCGCGGCTCATTTGCGTCTCATTTTCAATGGCCAAAAGATATGCGGCTAATCCGACGTCATAAAAGTAGAGTTTAGGTGATTTCGTAAGCCGCTTTCGGATGTTGGTATAATACGGCTGTAACAGAAGAACAACGTACGACTCCTGTAAAATAGAAATCCAGGAATTGATCGTCGGGACTGAAACGCCGACCTCCGAAGCCAGGGCGCTGGCATTAAAAACCTGCCCTACGCGACCGGCGCATAAACGCACAAACTTTTGAAAATGATTTAAGTCCCTCAAATGAATGAGCGCCTTTAGGTCGCGCTCAATATAAGTCTGATAATAATTACGATAAGCCTTTGTCGGATCCAAATTTTCCGTATGGACTCGAGGATAAAAGCCTTTAAGCAAGTGCTGATCAACGGTGTATTGGATATGCGCGGTTTTCAATTCATCAATACTCAAAGGAAGCAGGCATAAAAGCGCGGTCCGGCCAGCCAGAGACTGGGTCACGGTTTCCATCAGTTCGAAATTCCGGCTTCCGGTAAGGATAAACTGACCGTGCCTTTTAGTCTTATCAACGATCCCTTGAATATAGGATAAAAGCTCGGGAACACGCTGGATCTCATCCAGAATCAAATCTTTATCATTCCCGGACAAGAAACCCCGCGGATCCGCCTGTGCGATTTCCCGTGTATCCGGTTCTTCAAGGTTATGATACTGATGTTTTGGAAAATACTTTTTGACCAATGTCGTTTTACCGGATTGACGGGGGCCTGTCACAGTCACAACCGGATATTGCTTAGCATTGGCTTTTAGCTCGGCACCTAATTCACGCTTGATCATGGTTAAAGCATAACATAAGACTGCGTAAATTTAAAGTTAAAGTTTAAATATCCGCATATACAATCTATTGTTTCTATAAAGGCGGATATTCATCGCAAGGAGAACAACCAGGTCAATGGTTAATTCATGTGGTGTGATACACTTGTCAACCCTTCGACATTACTCAGGACTGAGCGCCGTCGAAGTATCAAATTCTTGAAATTTCCGAAGACAATCTTCCGTTTTCCATGTATAAATAAAGAAGATAATCTCATCTTACGCTCTGCATCGCAAGGCAAACCCTACCCAGATTTTGTCCCTTTAGGACAAAATCTGCCCAAAGGGCCGATTAATTAAATCTTGAAAAGATTTAATTAGCTTATCGGGGTAAACAATAACAAGGAGGGATCGTTATGGGAGGAAAATCATGTATGATCTGTAAAATCGCCGGGATTCTCGCGATTGTCGGCTGTCTCAACTGGGGCGCCATCGGACTTTTGGGCACAAACGTCGTCGAAAATATCCTCGGCGCCGGCTCAACCCTCACCCGTGTCGTTTACATCCTCGTCGGCTTATCGGGCATCGTGCTTTTGATGAGCTGTTGCAAAGCATGCCCTGTGTGCAAAAAGACTTAATTGTTTACCAATCAATCGGTTTGCGGCCTTAAGAAATGTATTTCGATTTGCCTCGACAATACGCAGGATTACTTTTTATGGCTTAAATACTCCCGGATAATTTCCTTATGGTCAAAGGCATATGTCCCGTTGAGCAAATCATTGTAAGCGGCAATTTTTAAGCCCTTGGCGTCATCCCCGGATTGCGGCCGGCCCTTGCCCCGGGCGATAAAAACCGTCGAGATGGTGTGAAATCGCGGATCGCGGCCCGGATCGGAATACGTGTGGAACTGCCGCAGGCCTTCTAACTCCAAATTCGTTTCTTCTTTCGCTTCCCGGCGGGCCGCGGCCTCCAAACTTTCGCCGTAATCGACAAACCCTCCCGGCAACGCCCACCCGTAAGGCGGGTTGGAACGCTCGATCAAAACAATCCCTTGCGGCAACTCGATGATCATGTCGACGCAAACGTACGGCCCGGCGCCTAACGTTTCCTGAATGTGCTGGATATACCCGCGGATGGTTTTATTGAAAACGTCGAACGTGGCGTCATCAGAAAGGCAAAAGGCAATTTCATTCAGGGACGTCGGCCGGCGCAAAAATTTCATGATTTCCTGCGTCATGATTTTGGCGGCCCCAACCGACGGGAATCCGCTTGCCCCGCCGCCGCAACCCATCGCCGGAAAAACCAACGACCCGGCACTCAACCCATCCGCACAGCGTAACGCGTTGGCGACGGCTGTACGCAAAATGGCCTCGCTTGTTTTTGCTTGCTCATCAACCGTCACCGCGTGAACAATATGCTTTGCTTTAAGTTGGCCCGCTTTTGTCGCCACAGCGTGGCCCGGCGCTAACGGGGCTTTTAAGACAGCTTCGCGTTCAATCGTTTCTCCCCCGCTTTTTTTAAGGGCCCCAGCCAACCCCGCCTCCATGGTCAACTGAACATTGGCGGGATTGACAATCACATCGTAAGCCAACCGCGCGATATCGTCCTGGATAATATTAATTGTCGTGTTTTTGATTTTCATTAGCAATAATCGCTGGGGCTATTTTATTACGGACATGAGCTTCAACACTCTCTTTCAATTTCAACAAACCTCCCAATGCCCACCTTTATCGGGGCCGGCGCGTTTAATAAGCCCTTCTTTTTTCATCTTGCTGATGCTCCACTCTACCCCTTTAAGGGTAATGCCCAATTTTTCGGCAAACTCGGAAGTCGTTATGGCTGGATTCTCTTTTATTAAGCGCAATATTTTCTCCCTAGTTTTCTCCCTAGTTTTCTCCCTAGTTTTCTGACCACCTTGCTCCAGTCCTTCGCCCTCTTCCCACTTCGGCCGATAGAAAGAAACCACAAACCCGGTTTTCACACGCTTAAATTCAACCTTAACTTGATTCGCCGCACACTCATCATAAATTCTTTTTAAGCCGCTCGCCCACTTCTCAATATCTTCTGACTTATACATTGCTTCTGCGATCAGAGGATTACGCAAAATAGAATAACCATCACCATTAACAAAATCTTGTGGATCCAATTCCTCAGGAAACGTTCCAGGATTATAAATATCCACCCGATCCTTGAAAATAGCAACTTCATTCCCTTTTGGATTCGAGTAGTCTCGATGACAAAGTGAGTTACCAATCGCTTCCGAAAGCGCCCGAACTGGAATCTCCGGAATCTCTTTGCGGCGGCTTTCACTTAAATCCGCCCGCCACTTCATATTACCGGCGACATAGACCTCTGCCTGCTGGCGCAAATTAAAAAGATTTCCTTTGAACGACTTAATGTCCAGAAATGTCAGCTTGTCAGTCCCGGCGAAAATTGCGGCTTGAACTTCCATTGAGTTTTCATCACAAAAAAGAATTTCGGCCGCATGGGTCAATTGATTCTTATGCAGAAGGCCAAGTTTATTCAGCGTACTTTTTACGTTCACAAAATCAAAATCGATACGTTTCGCCGTCTTAGCCTTACGCATGAACTCCTTGACCGCTTCCTCATTAACATCAGCAAGTGTCTTTTCGGATATCTCTCTTTCCCAAAGGAATTTTTTCTTATTTAGTATGCGTGTTTCAATCTCATGAGGACTCATAACCTTGTCGGACTCGCCAACGCGGATGTATGCCCGGCCATAAGCGAAGTACGGGCTGTCGATCCCATGTGCCTCCACAACAATGCAATCTTTTCCTTCAATCTGCCGCGCTTCCACCTTGGGATAAACCTTCGGCTCGGTATTATCCACTACCGCCTGCGTCACATCCTTAATAGTCATCCGCCCGATGGTTTGACCCAAGACCTTGCCATCATCTGCGATCCCAAAATACACCTCTCCCCGGCCGTGCTTATTGAGCATTGCCACAATAGAAACGACCGCTCCTTTAAGCTCAGCGGTGGACTTTTTGAATTCGATTGTTTCTGATTCTTTATACGTCATTAATCTCCTCTTTCCTAATTCTATTGCCGCATTTATGACAAGTCGCCGTGTGGCACCGGGAAATTAGCATTCTGTCTCAAAAATTTTGTTCAAAAAGTTAATTCAAGTGCCAATCACATATCTTTCATGCGAGAACTCAATATCTTTTTTAGACAGTTCATCGCGCTTTTTGAAATTTATTTTTTGTACCAAAATGGGGAGTATGTCTTCTATGGGTTCTGCCAATTTATTCGCTTCCCGATATGTAAACACCCCCAAACCAGCAGGCTGCCCAGCAAGAAACAATTTTTTCCATATAAAATAATTTGAATTTTGTTTAAGGGGAAATGATTGACACAAAATCATCTGAACAATCAATTGATGATGATCCTTCCCTTTGTTTTCATCAGTCTCTTTTATTCTTTGTTCAAAATCACGAAGGGTTTTCCTGTTTTCGCTTGGATAGAAATAAACTCTATAACTTTCTCTATCTTCAATAAAGCTAATTACTATATTCCCCTCTTTATCTGCGTTTTGCTCATAATTCCAAGACGATAATAATTCAAAAACCTTACACCCAAAATCTTTATTTAAAAAAGCCGGGCCAAAAAAGGAAGGTTTGTTTAAATCATGCGTATACATATATCCCATAGCATTCCACTCCTTTTTATCCCACTTGAAATCTGGTAAAGGGGTAATAAAAATCGTGGTGAAACGAAAAATAACTTTTTCCAGAGTCCACTGAAAAGCAAATAACAATAATGCTAATAACAAATTCAAATACCAAGCAGACATATATACTAAAGAAGATAAAATACCCAAAGCTGTGAGGGCTCGCGTGAACCATTTGACTTGCTTCTTAAATTTTTCATGTATTATTAACCTAGGAATTTTATTATCAATCTTGAAACCGATGAATGATTCCCATCTATTGAAAGGAATAACCGCTTTCTCGAAATAGAAAATTTTTGCTTTCTTAATAGCCTCTTTTATCATTTTCATATAATATTTTATTTCATAAAACACGAACCACTACATGTCAATACACATGTATAGCTTAATGTTAAGTCAATGGCTTCTAATCTTGGGAGCGGACCCCGGTTCCCAATATTCGCCGCGCGGCGGATATTGTAGTGTAAATTCCTAATCGTTTGTCCCTTTGTCAACCAACTTCTTCGCCAAGGCCAACGCTTCCTCTTTGACCGTGATTTTCCCCAAATTCTGCGCTTCCTCTACGGCTGTCAATATTTTTCCAAAAAATGGTGAGGGTTTCAACTTGAGGTTTCTAATGAGGTCTTTTCCGTTGATGAGCCGGACAAATGGTTTCTCTTTCTTTTTGTTGAAAAATTGTTCGACTAAACGCAGGCAGATTGTTTCGTGATGCTGTTGATCGCGTTCGGTGGTCAGCGGCCCGCGCGTGGAACGCTGGTCGGCTAACGATAACAAAAGGATACTGGCGGCTTCTTCTTTCGTATCGCGAAAATAGCGGTAAATTGATTTTTCCGAAGGATGTTGGAAATTGGATAAATACCCGGGACGCAAATGCCAAAGGACCATGTCTTCCAACGCGTGGCGTTCAGCGGTCGATATCTTTAACATCTTGGCGATGGCGCGGGAGATGTCTCGCCCGACGTGCTCGTGCCCGTGGAACGAAACCCGTCCCGGCTCTTCTTTGCGTGTCTGTGGCTTCCCAATATCATGCAACAGGGCGGCCAATTTCATCAAACTTTGCCGGCTATGGTCTCCGCCGATTTTTTGGGCTAAATAAGGGCCGATATCTGCATCATTCTTCTTCTCTTCTAAAATCGTTTCCAATTGCCCAACCACTTCCAAGGAATGCGGCCACACATCCAAATGATGATACCCGCCTTGCAAGCAATGCTCCATCACCTTAATTTGCGGAATCACCTGCTCCAAGAAATCGATTTTATCCATGGCTTTAAACGTCGACGCGGCCCGGGGAGACTCGAGGATTTTAAACAGCTCTTCCCGGATCCGTTCATACGCCGCTTGGCGTAACCGCTGCTTGTCTTTCTTAATCTGGCGCAACGTCCGCGCCTCGATGGTAAATCCTAAGGCCGCCTGCAAACTAAACGCCCGCAAAAGCCTTAAGGGATCATCCTGAAATGCTTTTAATGTCACGCAACGAAGCGTTTTTTGCTGGAGATCCTTTAACCCATGTTTGGCATCGCGGATGAGCCCTCGAAGATCAGCCTTCTCATCAAGAGATTTGAGATCGACCGACAACGTATTGATCGTGAAGTCCCGGTGCGCCAAATCCGCTTTGAACGTTTTTGCCCGGTAATCGGCAAAATCAAATGTCGCGATCCCCTTCTCGGTTCGTTTGACGACACGGGCACAGCCATGCTCTCCATCCAAAAGAACGTAAGCGCCCTTAATTTGACGGGCGAACGAACGCGCGAACGCCAACGCGCCCTTCTCGACGGCAAAATCAAAATCCATGCGGATACCGGGCCGGCCCAGCACAACATCGCGCAAGAATCCCCCGACCAAATGCACCGCCACCCGGCGGCGGCGGGCCATCTGTTGAATGATTTTTAATTGAGGGGAATCTAGGAAGAAAGACATCGGAGAATCCTAAAAAAAGAAAACTCAAAACACAAAACTCTAAATTCTAAACAAACACAAAATTCAAAACATAAAATCCAAAACATTTGAATTTTGGATTTTTGATTTATTTAGGATTTAGGGTTTTGCACCGTCCCTGCCGGGACGGCACGGGGGATTTTGAGCTTGTTTTTGTTTACCTATTCCGCTTTAAAAATGGCCGCTTTGTCGATGACTTCGTTTTCCACAAAAATAGGCGCGGAACAACGCACGGCCAGGGCAATCCCATCCGAAGGACGGGCATCCACGAGTTTTAACATGCCGTCTTTGAGTTTAATCTCCAATTTGGCGTGGAACGTATTATCCACCAGTTTGTCGATAATCAGACGGCTGAGTTTGGCCCCCAGGCTTTCCAGCGTGGCCACCAGCAAATCATGCGTCATCGGACGCGGGGCGCTGACACCGGAAAGTTTCATTTTGATACTGGACGCCTCTAGAAATCCGATGACAATGGGGAACTGGCGGCCTCCCTCTTTTTCCTTGAGGACAATGATTTGATCTTGCCTCTTTTCATCAATGATAATTTTGCTTAGTTCGACTTGGACCATTTATTTCTTTTCCTTATCTAACATGATTTTTAATTCACTCATAAATTGATTCACATCGCGGAACTGACGATAAACAGAAGCAAACCGCACGTAGGCCACTTCATCGAGCTGTGCCAATTTTTCCATAATCATCTCTCCGATATCTTTGGAATTGACCTCCCTGTCATATTTCTTCTGGATCGACCGCTCCAGTTCACTGGTCAATTCCTCCATCTTGTCGATACTGACAGGGCGTTTTTCGCACGCCTTGACCAGCCCGGAAATAATTTTCTTGCGGTCAAACGGCTGGCGGCGGCCGTCGCGCTTGACGACCATGAGGGGAACCTCTTCAACATACTCATATGTCGTGAACCGTTTTTCGCATTTCAGGCATTCCCGCCGACGGCGGATGGAGGCCCCTTCGCTGCTAAGGCGTGAATCAATAACTTTTGTTTCAGGATAACTGCACGAAGGACATTTCATAAGTTCATTTTAATCAAACACAAAACTCTAAATCCAAAACTCTAAATAAATTCAAAATCTAAAACTCAAAACTTTAGTATCTTGGATTTTGTGTTTTGAGTTTATTTAGGGTTTTGGATTTAGGATTTTTAATTTAGCTCCCTAAATCCTGATAAATCGGAAACGCCTTGGTCAGCGCTTCGACATCTTTCTTGATGTGATCCAATTTAGCCGGATTTCCTTTATTCAAAATCGCCTGGTCAATGAGCTGCGCGATTTGCAGCATCTGGGCTTCCTTCATCCCGCGCGTGGTCACCGCCGGCGTTCCGATCCGCACACCACTTGTCACCATCGGGGGCTGAGGATCAAAAGGAATTAAATTCTTATTCACCGTGATGCGGACTTTGTCCAACACCTCGGTCGTTTCCTTCCCCGTCACGTTTTTAGGCCGTAAATCGACCATGAATAAATGATTATCCGTTCCGCCAGTGACAATGCGGTAACCCAAATCCGTCATTGCCTTAGAGAACGCTTGAGCATTCTTAACAATCTGCTGTTGATAAACTTTAAAGGCCGGTGTCATGGCTTCTTTTAACGCCACGGCTTTCGCGGCGATCACGTGCATCAACGGCCCCCCCTGAATTCCGGGGAAAATCCGGGCATTAATCTTTTTAGCGAATTCTTCGCGGCACAGGATCATCCCGGCGCGCGGCCCGCGTAACGTTTTGTGCGTTGTCGTCGTGACAAATTCCGCGTAAGGCACGGGGTTAGGGTGCAATCCGGCGGCCACGAGCCCGGCAATGTGCGCCATGTCGACGAATAAAACAGCGCCGACTTTATCGCAAATTTGGCGGAAGCGTTTGAAATCAATGATCCGCGAATAGGCCGAAGCTCCCGCGACGATCATTTTGGGCTTATGCTGAACGGCCAGCCTCTCGACGTCGTCGTAATCAATCAATTCTGTTTTCGGGTCGACTTTGTAAGAAACGATATTATAGGAAATCCCGGAGAAATTAATTTTCATCCCGTGGGTCAAATGCCCGCCGCACGCTAAATCCATCGCCAACACCGTATCGCCGTAACTCAATGCCGTCAAATACACGGCCATATTGGCCTGTGATCCGGAATGGGGTTGGACGTTGACGTGTTGGGCACCGAAAATTTTCTTCGCGCGGTCAATGGCCAACTGCTCGACGACATCCACGTATTCACATCCGCCGTACCAGCGCGCGGCCGGATACCCTTCGGCGTATTTATTGGTCAAGACACTTCCTTGGGCCTCTAAGACCGCCTGGGAAACAATATTTTCAGAAGCGATGAGCTCCAAATTGTTTTGTTGGCGGTGTAATTCGTCTTGGATCGCTTGATAAATTTCCGGATCATTCTCTTTTAAATGATGCATAGATATGTTTATTCCTTTTCTTGTTTCAGGTGCGGGGTTTAAAGCAGATGTCGTCATCAATGAACCTCTTGATCCTGTTCGAATCTCTAACAGGATTTTCGTTCAATTTGTTTGATTTGATTAACCCGCCGTTGGTGGCGGCCCCCCTCAAATTCTGTCTTGAGCCATGTCAAGATGATGGCCTTTAATTGAGTGGCCTTAATAAATTTTGCCCCCAGGACAAGGATATTGGCGTTATTGTGCTGACGGGATAAGCGCGCGGCGGTGGCGTTGGTGCACAATGCAGCGTAGGCCCCGCGGACTTTGTTGGCCGCAATCGCCTGGCCAATGCCCGACATACACACAAGGATCCCGCGGCTATTTTGATGCTTAGCGACTTCCTTAGCCACTTTATAAGCGACCAGAGGATAATCACAGCTTTGCTCGCTGTCATAGGCCCCCAAATCTTGATAAGGGGTACCGGCCTTCTCTAATATTCCTATGATTTTCTTCTTAAAATCAACCCCGCGATGGTCCGCGCCAAGATAAATGGTCATGACTTCTTTGGATCCCTTAGATTAACTCTTTAATTTTCGATATGGCTTCTTTAATGACCGTCAAACATTCTTTGTATTCAAAATGGGCCTTTCCGATAGGATCCGGGATGTCAATCTCCCCGGGAAAACCAGAAGGTATATTAACAAATTCCCGCAAAAGATACACTCTTTTTTCCACATCCGGCACGCGCTCCAAAACCTGTTGACGGTGGACCCGGGTCATGACAAAAATCAGGTCAGCCTTTTTTAACAGGATAGACGATAACGGCCGGGACAAATGCCGCGTGGCATCGATCCCGTCTTCTTTTAAGACAGCGATCGTTTCCGCGCTTGCCGACGTTGGGAAAAATACCCCTGTCCCCGCGGAAAAAACCTCCACCTCGCTGCGGCCTTTCATATAATCTTTCAACGTGTATTCAGCCATGACCGAACGGCAACTGTTTCCGGTGCAGACAAATAAAACAATCCTTTTATTAACCTGCTTGTCAATGTCTGCCTGGCTAATACTTCCTTCGCGCAGCAACACCGGGCGCTCTTGGGTTAAATCAACGACTGATGAGCCGATCCCCAGCTTCGATGGGCCCCCGTCAATAGCCACATCCACTTGCCCGTCTAAAGCGGCGATCGCTTCTTGGCATGTCGTGGCCGGTTTCTCCCCTTGTTCATTGGCCGACGGAGCGGCCACAGGGCATTGACATTCTTCTGCAAATTTAAGGGCAATCAAATGGTCCGGCATGCGAAGGCCAATTGTTTTGCCCGGTTCTTTTAAGGGGACAACAACCGTCAGGGGCCCCGGCCAATACGCGTCAATCAGTTTAAATAATTTCGGGTCCACAATCGACGTATAATTCGCGATCAACCCTTTTTGAGAAATCAGGACGGAAAACGGCTTGTCGTGGGAACGTTTTTTGACTTCTTTCAAACGTTTAATGGCTTTGGGATTTGAGTAATCGGCCGCAATCCCATAAACGGTTTCAGTAGGGAAAATGACTAACCCTCCCTGCCGGACAACACGCGCGCAATAAGCGATTTTATTCAGCTCGGGGTATTGGGGATTGACGGCTATGATTTCTGTTTTCATCGTTAATTCAAATCCGTATTTAGAGCCGCCTTTCGTTGTTCCTCAGTATAATGGTCAAGTTTCTGGGCCATCGTTTTATCGGTAACACCCAAAATGCGTAACGCCAGAAAAGCCGCGTTTTTTGCGCCGGCTTTCCCGATGGAGACACAGCCGACCGGAACGCCGGGGGGCATTTGGGCCGTTGAAAGAAGCGCATCCATGCCGTTTAATGGCGAGGAATCGATCGGAACACCGATGACGGGTAACGATGTATGAGCGGCCACAAAGCCGGCCAACGCGGCGGAAACACCCGCCCCACAGATAAAAACTTTCCCGCCGTTAGAACGAAATTTCTCTGCATACGCGGCTGTTTCTTTAGGAGTCCGATGGGCTGACAGGACTTTTAATTCACACGACACACCGAATTCCCTTAAAATTTTGGCTGATTCTTCCATGACGGGCAAATCGGATTTGCTGCCCATCATAATGGCGACTTCAACATTTGGCATAACTGCCTCCTATAAATTACGGGTGATTGCCTTTGACCGTTTACGCGGATGCGCAAACGCTTTGGCCCCGATATCCCGACGGAAAAAACAACGGGTAAAACTGATTTTTTCGACAGAGGCGTACACATGATTGATGGCCTCTTCAATCGTGTCCCCCAGCGCCGTGACCCCTAAAACGCGGCCTCCGGCGGTGACGACATTGCCGTCTTCTTTTTTTGTCCCGGAATGAAACACAATGGTTTCCAAATCTTTTTGCACCGCCGTCAGGCCCTTAATCTCAAATCCTGCTTCATATTTCCCCGGGTATCCTCCGGAGCTCATCACGACACACACGCAGCGGCGCTTATCCCAGGCCAAATGCATATCTTCGAGGCGGCCTTCACAACTGGCGGCCATCATTTCCACTAAATCATTTTTTAACCGCGGCAAGAGAACTTGCGTTTCGGGATCACCAAAACGGACGTTGAATTCAAGGACTTTAGGGCCTTCTTCGGTAATCATAATCCCTGCATACAAAACACCTTTAAAGGGAATCCCTTCCCGGCGCATGCCGCGGATCACCGGATCAATGATGCGAGTCTCGATGGTCTTGAGCATTTCCTCATCGACGAACGGGGTGGGCGAATACGCGCCCATGCCACCGGTGTTCGGGCCGATATCATCGTCGAAAATCCGTTTATGGTCCTGCGCCCCATCCAAAATAACAAAATTATTGCCGTCGCTGATCGCTAAAATCGACACTTCTTCCCCTTTTAAGCATTCTTCCACCACGATCTTCGCCCCGGCTTCCTTAAAAATCTTTTGCTTCATGATCTGGTCAACGGCTTCTTGCGCCTTCAAGAGATTATCGCAAAGCATGACCCCTTTGCCACCGGCTAATCCGTCGGCCTTAACCACAATTGGATACTGGGCTTTTTCCAAAAAAGATTTCGCGGTTTCATAATTGTCAAACGATTGAAACGCAGCCGTAGGGACGTGGAATTCACGCATCGCTTCTTTCGCAAACACCTTGCTGCCTTCTAATCGGGCCGCGCGCTTACTGGGGCCAAAAATCATCAATTTTTCTTTTTCAAACGCGTCGACGATGCCGGCGACCAACGCGGCTTCCGGCCCGACGACCGTCAGGCCGATCTTTTTCGTTTTGGCAAACTTTAATAATCCGGCGATGTCGTCAGAGGCGATATCCACACACTCCGCCATCTCCTCAATGCCGCCGTTTCCCGGGGCACAATATAATTTCTTGACCAACGGACTTTGCCGGATTTTCCACACCAACGCGTGTTCGCGGCCACCTGAACCAATCACTAAAATGTTCATCAAAAACTCCTTCAAAACAGTAAATGGAACATAGTACTTAGTACATGGAAATTTTAATGGGAGCATTACACCGGTGTACATTTCAACAAAATCTGATATACCAAACAAGACTAAGACTATTCCACACCGCTGAGAAATGGGTGAGATTCGAGGGTCTAAGTTTTCTTTATATGAGAAACATGGGAATCGGTCAATTTGCTCATTATTTGACTCCTAAAATTCAAAAATGTTAATATAAATCCTTAATATTTATTCCCGTCGGATCTCCTGGCCCTTGGCCACCTTTTAACCGAATTATTTTGGAAATAATCAAATAATTATTCTTCGTCATCTTCAATAAAAGTAAATGAAAAATCTATTGTTCCTCCGATTTTTGCATAAAAATCAATAATTCTATCCGGGACAGTAAGACCATCACTATCAGTTCCAGTGACTAAAGAAGCATATATCCCATAAGATTCTTTGGGGAGATTATTCTTTTTTATAAATTCTTTAAGTTTTCCACAATCGATGTTTTCAATGACTTCTGTAGAAATAACAAACTTTTCTTTGTCTTTAAAATATTTGTTTACCTTATAAGAGAAATTGTTAAATATTTTCTTAAAACTATAAACTTCCTTTGCAGTAATGTTTAAAATGCGAAACGAATATTTCTCGCGATGGTAATGATCAGATGTCATTGCTGCATAAACTCCTTTCCTAATTCTAACAACTCTTTATAAGTAAAATTATCTGCCCCCTTCTTACCAATGGAATCCTTAACAAACTCAATATAATTGCCAAATTCTTTTTTCTCTACGCCCTTCATTCCAAGTTGCTTCGCGACATCACTAACTTGCTTGTTAAATATTTTATTACTACCAAAATTAGCAAATCCTTTTTCGTTCGACAGCACTTTAAAGAACGATGATTTTGAAGCAGTCTGCTCCCACTTTGCTATGGTTGCTAGTTTAGATAATGCTTGAAACGCACCCCCAAAAGTTCCTCCGACAAGGGCTGCCTTTCCAACCGATTTCCAATTGATTCCATGGCAGCCAGTAATGGCGTTACCTATAATTTGTGATGCCAATTCAAAACCGGCCCCAGAAGCTGCCCCAACAAGAATAGGAACTAAAAATTCGCCGTTCGGATCAACATAGTTCACCGGATTATTCCCGACGGCCTGGTACAAGTTCATAGAATCATAGTATCCCATTGGATCACGCTGGGTGAATCGTCCAATCTTTGAATCGAGCATCCTGTTTCTATTGAAATACAGCCCCGTCTCCTCATCGAATCTCCTTCCTGTAAAGCGAAATGGATTTCCGATAGCCGAATTAATTATCGATGGCGTTCCGTATGGATCGTAAGTGTAATTTTCAACGACTGAGCCGGATGCATCGGTGATTTCTGTGACCGAGCCTAGCCCGTCGTAGTGATAATAATACGTATTGCTCCCACGGGTCATCGTTAGGACTTCGTCAATCGAATCTCCGAAAACATAGTCGGCTAATAGGGCTCCCGAAGAATCCCTCTCCTCCACTTCTCGATCTCCATCATTGATAAAATATGTGGTGATCCCATTAACGGTTTTGGATACTCTCCGATTAAACGCATCATAGGCGTAGCCCCCAGTGCTAAGAGGTAAGTTGTAAGTGGTAAGACGATTTTCTTCGTCATAGGTGTATGCGGCGTTGCCATCGAATGTGAGATTACCATTATTATCATAAAGGTAAGTTGTCGCGCCGACGGATGTATATTGATTCAAATTATTGGGAGTGTATGTCACTCCATCCGCTATCTGTCGATTGGCGACATTGTCGTAATCGTAGGAATGAGTTTGGGAGCCAGTAACACCCGTGAGTTCGTAGATAGTATTATATTCATAATTAATCGTTTGGCTTCCCGGCGCGCCGGTTGTGACAAATTGTTTACGGTTGCCGACATTGTCATATTGCGAATAAATGTACTGCGAAATTGCTGTGGCATTAACGAGTTTATTCGTTATCGAACTAAGTTGATTAGCGATGTCGAATTGATACGTGGCTAACGGCAACGTGGCCGAAATGAATGATTTTTGCGTTATTCGATCCAGGGTATCGTAATTATAATCGGTTAATGTCGCCGTATTCACCTTCACCAAATCCATATTATCATTGGCGTCGTAGGTGTAATCCACGACTTTACCCGAGGGATAAGTCACTTTTGTACGATTACTCACCTTGTCGTAATCGTAATCCAAAAGATAAGGAATTGAGTTTAAGGTTGTTGTATTTGTGTCTACCCTATTTAAATTGTCGTAAGTAAACTGGATTAATACTGGATTGAGATTACTGGGATCGTTGGTATTCGCATCTGTTAATCGAGAACTAAGATCGTAAACAAAAGTTTTATTATCCGCCGGTGTATTTGGATAATTTGTATTGGTTAGTCGGTTGAGTTCATCGTAAACATAATCGATCGTCCCATGCGTAACGGGCAGCGTCACAAAATCCAGATTCGAGTTTTTATCGTAATCATAATTCACGAATGATAAATCTGCGTACGTCATAATGTCAAGCCGGTCAAAAAGATCAAACGCGTAATTTGTTTCCTGGTTCTTGGCGTCTTTGATCTTCTTTAAGTTACCATTGGTATCGTAATCGTATTGCGTGACTCCCTGCGGCGAATTCGCATCAAAAATTTTAAAGAGCTTATTGCGTTCGTCGTATTGGTAAGTGATCGTGTTGGGAATTGCATCGATGACCGACGACAAATTCTCGTTGTTGTCGTAATTGTATGTTGTCACGCGGTTGAGCGGGTCTTTGACCGTCTTTAAATGATTAAGAATATCGTAGGTCATTTCCGTCGCCTGGAAGACGGTTGCCCCCGCATCCGCCTGGCGTTCGATCTTGGTCACGTTGCCGTTTTGGTCGTAGGAGTATTTCGTTAAATAAGTGCGGGGGTTGGTTTCCTGTATGAGCCAGCCGAGTTCATTAAAGTTCAAATCTGTGACATGGCTATTGGCATCGGTAATCGTATCGGGATAACCGAAGTTATCATAAGTAAACTGGGTGACGGCGTTAATTCCCGCGGGATCGCGGGCAATCGACTGAAGATACCCTGTAACTGGGAAATAAGTATAATCTGTTACGATCCCGTTGGGGTCGATCATCTGCGTTATTTGACCGTTGGCGTTGTAGGCAAATTCAATCGTTGGAATGCCGGTGACCACTGTCGGGTAGTCGATAAAGATAAGATTACCTTTCGTGTTGTATTTAGGATGATTCGTCAGCAATTCGTAATCATAAGTATACGTCGTAATATTAGCCTTGGGATCGGTGACGGTCTTGACCTGATTGAATTGGGATTCGTAAGTGAAATTCGTTACGATATCAAGTGTGTCATTGTCCGCTGCGGCCATGCTTGTTTTCCGGCGAATCTGGAGGAGATTCCCCCGCGCACGGGGATTAGAATTTCCAGAGTCATAGACATATTTAATCCCATTGCCTTTAGGATAGGTTACGGATATCATTGAACCATTACTATCATATGTATAATTGGTACTGAACGAGGCCGGATCACCCGGATGCAGTCCAGCAGTAAATTCTTCTTTTTTGGTCATATGGCCGGAAGCATCAAATGTATACGTGGTCACAAATCCTTTGCGGTCGGTCACAGTTGTCTTCCCGGCAATATTATAATTAAAGAGTATGCTCCCCACACCTAAATCTTGTTTGAACACCCTTTCCTGGGCATCATAATGGTTAGTTGCGTAAGCTTGCCCCTTAGCATCTTCGAATATTTCCAAATTATGGTTGGTGTAAGTAAAGGTCTTGGTCACACCTAAGGGAAATTGAGGCGTTGTCGGTTTTTTGATGGTCAGCAGGTTATCTTCATTAGGATCGTAGGTGAACTTAACTTCCCGGCCGGCAAAGTCGGTAATTTTGTCCAGGCGGCCGTCCGTATTGTAAGTAAAATTAATTTGGCGTCCAACGGTATCGGTGATGGTGGCAATGCGAAAATCCTGGCCAACAACAACGCGCTGAAGAGGATCTTGGTTAAATACGGATTTTCCAATGATGGAAAACAAGACGGGAATTCCGCTTATGGCTTCATAGGCAAAAGATATTGTATTGTTATTACGGTCGACAATGGATGACAGATTACCGTTGATGTCAAAATTCCATTTCTCTCCCTGGGCTTTAGTGAGCGTCCATGTTCCGCTGGGCATATTCTTGACCAGCGTCTCAAACACTCCCGACGGCGGATTAAAATTAATCCCATCCACATAAGTGTATTCATCGCTTCGGCCCAAGCCGTTTAAAATCACGACGTTGCCGTTAGAAAGCCGCTTTAAGCGCTGATGATAGTTAATGCTCCAGCCATAACCGTAGAGTCCGTTATAATCAATGCCGCTTCGATAGGTATGCTTGATTTCCACGTCCATCCCGCGTCCGGGAATGACCAGATCAACGCACGTATACTGCTCTTCACCTGTAGCAAGATTAATGGGCTTGGAGGTAAAACAGCTGTTTTGCGCAGGCGCATCTTTAAGTTGTTTATTGAGAGGTGCGGCGGCAACATTCGATGATCCGGTTGCTACTTGGCCGGGGGAAAACCAGGGAAATTCATCATCGGCCATCGCATAATAAGGAGCAAATCCGGTAGCAAGGAAAGCAAATATTGTAATTAGGGAAATAAATCTGTATCGTCTTAATCTATTCATTGTTTTTCCTATTTTATTTTTGAGATCCTTCGTCGCTACGCTCCTCAGGATGAGCGCCAGGGCGCTCATTTTTTATCATAAAGACTTTTGTCACAGCCCCGGCCTGGCCGGAAGAACATAGAATATTGACGTTAATGCGATGCAAACCGTCATTATATTTAGTCGTATCGATAAAATAGGTGTATGGGCTGACCCCTTCTTCTTCCTCGTACATAAAAAGATCATCAAAATAAAGTGCAATTTCGTACCGAAGATCAGATAACCAAGTCATTGTGTCAGGCTGCACCATGACACGAATCGATGTGTTCCCTTCCAGCACAGGATATCCTCCTGATTCTCCCTTTGCCTCAGGAAAGAGAATATCAAACGCCGGTACCGGTTGAAGGAATGGATACTTTTCTATATTCTTTTTATCAAGCGGTGCTGAATAGGCAAAAATCGTAAGCATTAAATCCTTTCGAGTACGGTAATCCACGGGGCTTTGCCCAACTTTTCCGTTCCATTCTTCAACATGACGGCCTTTGGGACGATATTCCCAATCCAGAAGATGTGTTAGCAACGGGCCTCCCTGGGTCAAACCTATACGGATACGGACATAAGCATTTTCGGGAAGCGTATAAACAATTTTACCGCTCACAGCGTCAAAGGATATATCCTCAACCACAAGCTGATGAATTTCGCTTGTTACCGTCACAGTAGTATCAATCTTCGAAGATTTCATAGACGAACATCCCTGCAAAAAAAATAGACAAAGAACAAAGCTTAAACAAGGGCAGGCCAATCTCATTGATTTGCCGTCCCTTCCTCGATATCTACCGCAATCGGATCAACAGATGCCGTTCCAAGCGTCAGCTGTTTAGGTGAGCCGTTAGGCAAATCAACAGCCCATATCTGGCTTTCCCCGCTGCGATTGGAAACAAAAACGATATGCGCATTATCCAAAGAATACGATGGGGAAGTGTCCATCCCTTCATTTTGAACAACAGCTGTTATCGCCTTTGTATCCACATCTATCTGATAAAGATCAAAATCGTTGTTACGATAATTAGAAGTAAATAAAATCTTTTGTTTATCGGCCGAAAGTTCCGGACTGGCCAGCCTTCCGTATTCTTCTGTTATTTTTACCTGATTGGATCCGTCAGCCTTCATGATCCATATTTGATTTAGCCGTTCCTCATCTTTTTGGATAAAAACGATTTTCTCACCGTCAGAGCTTATACGCGGCTGAAAGCTTAAGAAACGGCTCTGAGATAAAACCTTTGTCTCTCCTGTTTTAAGATCAATTTTCCAAATATCCCCGACATCGGCTTGTTGAGGCAAAAAACGAACAAAAACCAACTCATGCGTCTGCGGAGCATAATGCGGACTGCTGATTGGTTTTAAATTTTCAACCAACTCTTTACAATCAAGACTGGTGAGTCCGCACAAAAAAAGCTCGCCATTGGAAGTCCTATATCCAAATTTATTCTCCGGGCCGATCCAAAATGGTTCTCTCTTGTCTCCGGGGGATGTCGTTATCTGTTTCTGGCTTTCCCCGCTGGTATCCATTTGCCAAATCTGCCAATAGCCGTCATCGCTATATTTAGAGAAAAGAATCTGTTCCTTGGCGTCAGCACCCTGGATAATCCCTATTGTCAAAAAACAATATAATAAAACGATTTTATTGACCTTTCTAAAATTAATACCATGATGGTAGTCAATATTTCGCTTTGTTTTCTTACATTGGATACTTTTGATTGTACAAAGCTCAATAAATTTCACGATGAGCGTTTCCTTTATTTAGATATGCGCGAAATCGCCCCGCGAGCGCAAGCGAGCAGGGGTTTCTTTAAAAAAGGGTAACGGTCCCTAACCTCTCAACCACGACTCCGGTTGCCGTATCCGTAGCCTCTACTCTTATGTTAACTTTATCTAACCCTGAAACCAACTCACCTGCCGTGTTAGTTCCGTCCCAAACAACGGAATTCAAACCCGATGAACGCGGGTCATTATTAAGCAAAGTTTTAAGAACACTTCCGCTAAGATTTTCAATCTTAACCGTTACATTCGCCGCAATGGACAAGGAGAATTCAATTTCGGTCACATCCGAATAAACCGGATGGAAAACATAAGGATCAGCCTTGACGTAGTCAACCATTAATGCAGAATCAGTCTGAATGACAATCCCGTTCTCAGGAATGGCCTTTGGAAATATTGCCGCAATATAAGGACCTGGGGTCGTTACGAAATTACCATTATTAGCCCTCCCATCCCAATAATCGTTTTGCGTGGATGCCGTTTTAATTTTATTTGTAAACAAAGTCAATTGAGGTGTTGAACTAGTATTATTAAATCCGATTTCAGCGCTGACGAGCGCCGGATTAGGAAGGTTATAAGAAAGTATGGCAAATTGTCCTTTGTAAGGGTCAAAATCTGCCGGCGTTAACGTGATGTTTTGCGCCGTAACTGTCGCCGGGAAATACGATGGATCGTATATCCCTAACAAATCTCCTTGGATATTGCGGGCTTCAATCCTGAAAACGTATATGCCATCGGATAAAATAGTTGCAGTGTCGTTTTTCCCATCCCAAACGATAGATTGCGGTCCCGCTGTCTGGGATACGCCATTGATCAACGTTCGCACAACATTTTGCGTATTAAAATCAGAAATTTTGATCGTCATGTTGGCATCAGAGGCCAGGTCGTAGGTGACTGCCGTTGTTTCCGCCCCATTCGGATCAAATACACCCGCCGTGACTACAACATTGCTGATTGGATTATTGCCGATATCATCATCCAGAGGATCTGCGGCATCAACAACAGGCCGCAGAGGGTTATCGGCATTATCAAATATGGATGCGGCAATGGCTCCCGGATCCGTTGTCCCCCACCAATTCTTTTGCGCATCAACGGTAAATGTATTATTCCCACCATTGGCAGACAATTCAAAGTTGGTATTATTTTCAATTGTATTATTATTCACTTTAATGTTCGGGTATATAGAACCACCGTTAAAGCGGATCCCATCGTTATTATTTAATTTGATAGTGCTGTTAGAAACAAAACCTGAAGAATTATTTTCCAAAAATAAACCATCATCATTATTTGAGAATGTGCTGTTGGTCACAACGATAGAGGCATTATTGATATAAAGACCGTCGCCGGAATTGTTCTGGATGGTTGTATGATCTAACTGATTTTGACCACCCGGCCCTGTTTCAGAAATGCTGAAAGCAGGGACCGTCCCCTGACCAGCGTACTGGATATCACAATATTTACAGATGATCGTTCTGTCATTCACACCGAGTGTTGATATGAATTCCAAACCCTTCCAACTACCAGGAGTTGGAGTAACGGCATTGGATGTAAAAGTCACGTGCTCAACGGAAGTCCCTAACGCCTGAAGCGTTGCATTAGTGAAAAATTTCAATCCGGCGCCGGGGCCGAATTTGATCGTAACACCGGGCTCAACAGTCATCGTTCCAAGCACAAAACCGGTAATGACGTTAATGTTTTCAAGGATTTCGTAAAATGTTTCTTGCTTTGTTAAGGTTGTTGGAAAATAAATGGCTGTTCCCGGGGAACCGCCGGATGCGGGCTTGAGTCTTATGCTGTTCGGAGTATTATTTGTATATGTGTTATTTGAAAGAGCGGGCGACGGAGACCCTGTCGTTGAATATTCAATAACCAATCCATGACTTCCATTATTCGTAAATGTATTTCCGGAAACCGAACCGGAAAAAGGCCCTTTAATAGTCAACCCTGCGTTTAGATTGCTCTGGATGGTTGAATTAGTTATCGGGAAGGATTGCGGAACCTCAATGACATAAACAGCCGGTTCACCCAATTGCCCGGCATTCTCGACGATAACATGGTCCAATAACGTCGTGCTTCCAGA
>JAGVNC010000017.1 GCA_020053475.1 Candidatus Omnitrophota bacterium
GCCGTGATCATCCGTGACGGAATCTATCGCATGTATGAAAAACAGGAAAATATTTTCTATTACATCAGCGTTGGTAACGAGAATTATGCCATGCCTCCCATGCCCGAAGGTTCGAAAGAAGGCATCTTAAAAGGGATGTATAAATTTAAGACATCTGCCAAAAAAGACAGCAAACTCAAAGCGCATCTGTTTGGCAGTGCCGCGATTATTAATCCGACATTGTCCGCGCAAAAAATATTGGAAGAAAAATATCATGTCGCCACCGATGTCTGGAGCGTCACAAGCTATAATGAGCTTCGCCGGGAAGCGCTTGATGCCGAACGCTGGAATTTACTGAATCCGAAAGAAAAACCCAGAGTCCCTTACGTGACCCAAGCCTTACAAGGCCAGCAAGGGGTCTTGACGTTCGCCTCCGATGAAATGAAAGTCATGCCCGATGCGTTGTCCAAATGGATTCCGCAACGCCATCTCACGTTAGGAACAGATGGGTTCGGCCGCAGCGATTCACGCGCCGCGCTAAGAGATTTCTTTGAAGTGGATGACCGCCATATCGTGTATGCTACGCTCGTTTCGCTTTTGCGGGAAGGCCAAATCAAAAGCGATGTCCTCGATAAGGCTGCGAAGGACTTAAAGATTGACCCGAAGAAGTTGAATCCCATGATTTCATAAGGGGATAGGGTTAGAGGGATAAAGGGTTAAAGAATACCCTGTACCCCTCAAACCCTTTCACCCTTAAACCCTTTGAGGTCCCCATGCTAGAATTCAAAATCCCCGTCGTTGGTGAAAATATTAAATCCGGGACGATTGTCTCGATCGCCGTTTCTCAAGGCGACACCGTCAAAAAGAACCAAGATCTCCTTGAACTGGAAACCGATAAGGCGTCCCTGCCGATTCCCTCGCCTACGGACGGGGTCATCAAAAAAATCCTCGTGAAAGCCGGGGATGAAGTCAAGATTGGCCAAATCATCATGCATATTGATGAAGCAGCTCTGAGCGGGATATCACCCAAAACGACAGCTCCAGCAAAAAAATCTCCCAAAGAAGAAACCAAAAAACCGGCCGCGCAGCCAAAAGTTGAATCGCCTAGAGCGACGGCTTCTGTAACAGCCACTACCCCGCGCGTGGCCAAACAAGAAGTGTTAGAAGCGTTCAAAAACGTTGCGGCGGCTCCGTCGGTTAGAAGGCTCTCCCGCGAATTGGGAATCGATGTCAGCAAAGTCCCCGGGTCCGGCCCGGGAGGAAGAGTTTCCAAAGACGATGTCAAAGCCTACACCAAACAAATTGTTACGAGCGGAGCGAGTGGTGTTGGCGTCGCAGCTCCTTCGCAACCGCCTCTCCCTGATTTCTCCAAATTTGGCAATATCAAACGCGAGGCGATGAACAATGTCCGTAAGAAAACATCTTCACGCTTAAGCCACGCGTGGAACGCGATCCCTCACGTCACGCAATTCGACAAAGCGGATCTTACCGAAATCGAAAAACTCCGTAAAAAACTTTCGACAGATAAATTGAAATTGACGATTACTCCGTTTCTTCTAAAGATCATGGCGCAAGCCTTAAAAGAATTCCCCAAATTTAACGCGAGCATCGACAGCGTCAACAATGAAATCGTCTATAAAGAGTTTTACAACCTCGGGGTGGCGGTGGAGACGGACCGCGGGCTTCTGGTCCCGGTCATCCGGGACGTGAACAAAAAAAACGTTTTGGAAATAGCCCAAGAAGTCAACGCGGCCGCCGAACGCGCCCGCAATCGTAAAACCTCCCTCGAAGAACTTTCTGGCGGATGCATGGCATTAACAAATTTAGGCGGGATCGGCGGGACAGCGTTTACCCCGATCGTCAATTGGCCGGACGTCGCGATCTTAGGGGTTTCCCGCGGGTCGATGGAACCCGTCTACAATAAAGAAAAAGGCCAATTTGAGCCTCGTCTTCTGCTTCCCCTTTCTCTTTCCTACGATCACCGTTTGATCGATGGCGCGGACGGTGCGCGATTCCTCCGCTGGATCTGTAAAATGATCGAGCAGCCGGATTTGATGGAGATGGAAGGATAAAATGAAAAACTCAAAACTCTAAATCCTAAACAAACACAAAATACAAAACACAAAAATAAGAAATTTCTTAATTTGGATTTTGAATTTATTTAGAGTTTTTAACCAAAAATTATTATGCTTGAATTTAAACTTCCTATTGTTGGCGAAAACATTGAAAAGGGTACTGTGGTGAAGATCCACGTGGCCGTCGGAGACAGCGTCAAAAAAGACCAAACGCTTTTTGACTTGGAAACCGACAAGGCTTCGCTGGAAGTCCCTTCGCCTGCGGCCGGTGTCATTAAAGAAATTTTGATCAAAGAAGGCCAGGACGTCAAAATCGGCCAAGTCGTCATGCGAATTGAAAAATCTTCCGGGGCTGAAACTCTGAAAAAAGAAACAACGGCTCCTACAGCTTCGGTAAACAAAAAAGAAACACCAGCGCCAGCACAACAGCAAAAAACAACGCAACCAATTCCCACTCCCGCGCCTTCAACACCCAGAGTTACTTATGATACACGCTTAGTTGTCGTTGGCGGCGGGCCCGGCGGTTACGCGGCGGCGTTTTTGGCAGCGGATTTAGGCCTCAATGTAACATTAATCGATTTAGACGTGAATCCCGGGGGCGTTTGCCTTTACCGCGGATGTATTCCTTCGAAAGCTCTCTTGCATGCCGCCAAAGTCTTGTCCGAATCACGGGAAGCCAAAGACTTTGGCATTGAATTTGCCAAACCGAAAATTGATTTAAATAAATTGCGCGCGTGGAAAAATCAAGTGGTCCAACAATTGACCGGTGGCGTTGGGCAATTGTGTAAACTGCGCAAGGTCAAATATATTCAAGGGTACGCAACGTTTACGGATTCGCATACACTGCAGATTAAAAAAGTCGACGGCTCCCAACAGAAACTGACATTTGAAACGGCGATTATTGCGACGGGATCCCGTCCGATTGCTCTTCCCTTTGCTCCTAAATCACCGCGCATTTTGGATTCCACAACAGCGCTGGAGATCGAAAGCATCCCCAAAACAATGCTGATCGTCGGCGGCGGATATATCGGGTTGGAATTAGGAACGGTTTACGCGGCATTAGGCAGCGAGATTGACGTTGTGGAAATGCTTCCTCAAATCATGACGGGCGCCGACCGCGATATCGCGGCGATTGTCGAAAAACGCCTGAAAATAATTTTCAAAAACATCGCGGTTTCGACCAAAGTCACCCAAATGGAAGAAACCAAAACAGGCATTAAAGTCTCATTCGAAGATAAAGACGGTAAAGCGTCGTTGAAAGAATATGAAAAAGTACTCGTGTCGATTGGCCGTAAACCCAATTCGGACAATATCGGCTTAGACAAAACGCGGGTGACCGTCACCAAACAAGGATTTGTGGAAGTCAACGCGCAGCGCCAAACGTCCGACCCGTCGATCTACGCGATTGGCGACATTGCCGGCCAACCGATGCTCGCGCACAAAGCTTCGCACGAAGGCCGCGTGGCTGTTGAAGCCATCGCCGGACACAAAGTCGCCTTCGAACCGCAGGCAATCCCGGCTGTTGTCTTTACCGACCCGGAAATTGCCTGGGCGGGCCTTACGGAAACCGAAGCAAAAGCGCAAGGCCGCGCTGTTGAAGTGGCCAAATTCCCTTGGGCCGCTTCGGGACGCGCGATCACATTAAACCGCACCGATGGATTGACGAAACTGATTATTGATCCGCAAACGGAAAGAATTTTAGGTGTGTCGATCGTCGGGCCCGGCGCCGGGGAATTAATTGCCGAGGGAGTGTTGGCGATCGAAATGGGCGCGGTCGCGGCCGATCTCAAGCTCACCATCCATCCTCATCCGACATTGACTGAAACCGTGATGGAATCCGCCGAAGCCTTCTTCGGCCAAAGCACGCACGTCTACCGTCCGAAACATAAATAATTAAGACTTGTCACAAATTATATTTTTTAAGTAAAGTCTGCAATTGCTTAAGTTCTTTTTTCCCGTAATGAGAAGTGATTTTTGTTAATAATGGGAGATTGATGATTTTTGCAGATATTTGAAGAATTCCAATGACGTCCTGAATATCCTTAGGGCCAGCGGCGAACATTTTCAGGGCAATCAGGTCTTCTACGCCGATAATGTCAATATTTATTCCCATAAATTGAGATCCAACAGCCCTCTGAAAAACACTCTCCTGCAGGCCTTTGATTCCCAAAAGCAAATCAACACGGTTATGATGTGAGTCTTCGATATTCAGGACCGCTCGGATAGGATCTTCGACATCACCACGGCTAAGTTTGGCCGTGATCCCTTTTGCCTTCAATTGATTCATCAGCTTGCCCAGGGCAAGATCATTGTCTTTCATAGAAATAACAGCGTCGGCATCAAGGCTGGCTCGAACTACTCCATAAAAAGAAACGGCAAACGCTCCAACAATTACATACAGAATTCTTTCTTTGTTTAAAACATCAATAACATCCAGAAGAAGGAGTGACGATTGTCCCGGGCCGGTTGTAGGCATATTATTTCTTTCGATGCTTACGGAAAGAAGCTTTCCTGCGGTAAGTTTTACCGGCTTCGGAGATTTTACTTAAGGATTGGGAATGCTGATAGAACGCTTCCAGGCGCATTTGGGGGGTCATCGCCCTAGAAAGCTCCAGGAGAGACTGCTGATCTGATTTTAGGACTTTAGATTTCATTGTTTAAAATATATCATAAATCATTGAGAGCAGCTATCTTTTTCAGGATCAAATAGGACCGCCATGCGAAATACAAAACCCGCCTTAAAAAGGACGGGTTTAGGGAAACACACACCTCAATTCCAAATCTATTCATTACCAAACATCCTGTAAATATTTCAGTTGAGCCGCTTCGGTCCAAAGCTTAAAATAAACAGGTCTTCCTTCAACCTCAACCTGACTTCGCACATTCATATTAAAAACTACGCCAAAAGGGGCATTGGGGTATCTTTTAAGAAACTGGATGACTCCTCGCGGGACATCAGATCCCGTAACCTTAAATTTAACCTCAATAGGCACAGGGACTCTATTCTTCAATAAAATAAAATCAACTTCGTCCCCCTTTTTTGTTCTCCAAAATCTCAGTTCCATGTTCGGCTTTAACTGCGATTGTAGATGCAAGAATACCGCCGTTTCTAAAATAATCCCCTTATCCTCTCGTTGATCAATGGGACGGACATCCTTTAAAAGCATGTTACGAATCCCCAGATCAAACAAATAATATTTACGAGACTTCTTCAACTCATTAGCCAAATTCCGCGAATAACTAGGAAGAACATGAAGCACATACGTCTGCGCAATAATTTCTAAATGACGGGCAACCGTAGATTCACTCAACCCCGTATCTCTCGCCAAATTGGAGGCCACGGCCACTGAACCCTGACATTGCGCCAAATGATACAACAACGCATTAAAGGAACGGATATTTTCTTCCTGGATCAAACCTTTGATATCCTTCGTTATGTATGTGCCAAGAATATTTTCCAAAAGTGCCAAGCGCTCAGTACCCGCACTGCGTTGAATCAGCCCCGGCAGGCCGCCCCATTGTAAATAATTTTTATCCTCAAACCCCGGAACTTTTTGCCATTCCTCCACAAGAAGAGGATGAATCATCGTTTTTAAATACCGGCCGGCCAGGCTCTCTTTGAGGTGTTTATGGATCTGCAGAGACGACGACCCTGAGGCGAAAATTTTTACTTTCTTCCGGCTGTCATAGACAGATTTGAATATTTTGGAGGCATTTTTAAGATAATGAAACTCATCGATGAACACCACATTAGCGCCGGAAGTCAGTTCCTTGATGACATTAAGCTCGTCTCCGGCCAGGCGGTTAAGATCAGAGGGCTGCTCCAAATCATAAAAGGCGGTTTTATGACCGTCTTTTTGCGCCTTAGCTTCAAGCTGGCGCATTAAAGTGGACTTTCCTACCTGCCGCGCTCCAAGGAGTATAGAGATCTGCGGTTCCGAGATTTCTTTCCATAACTTATTAAAATATAAGCGTTTAATTTCCATTGGAACCATTCTATCACGACATGATGGAATAGTGTGAGTTATTTTCTGTCTCTGGATCTGGGGCTGGGACCATAAAAAACCCGCCTCACAGGACGGGTTTTTATCAGCCACTTTAAATCAAATTTATAACTGGGACAACTTTTCTGTTTCTTCTTGGTCCGCCAATCCTAACAGCGGCAGGATGCTGGGCAACGGGGTAATGTTAATGATCACCGGCAAAATCCCTTGCACATTAGCGGGATTAATATTTTGCAAAACAGAATTATCAAATTTTAGTTGGCCCGCATCGCCTTGCGTCTTAAGTTTCATCATCTCAGCGTTAAAGTCAATCCCCCCTTGCCTCTCTGGCACCATCGCCGGGTCGGGAACAGTGTCTGGAACGGTAGCTGTTTTTCGGACTTTTTCTAATTGCACGGCGAGAAGCTGTTGCAAATCAGCGACTGTCTGAGGGAATAGTCCTATCCTCCTTGCTTCTAAACGTTTTCTCATCTCTTCAATATAATCTGGCGTTAACCCTAATACCAGATCATTGACGCGTTCCAGATATTGCTGTCGATCGATCGATGAACGTCGATTGGCTTGAGCCGTTTCAATAAGACGATCAAGCACCATTTCTAGCATTTTATCCCTATCTATATGCTGCAACCTCATTCTTTCCTGGTGAGTTGAAAGGTTTTTTATCAAATAGTTCAATGCGCCTTGATCGGACATGCCTCTGTCCGATAAAATCATTTTAATCCAATCTATATCTGCATCACTAAAACCTAATATCAAATCATCAAATCGTTGCATCTGACGGGCGGCACGTTCTGATGTTGTGGGCTGGGACATATATTGCTCCATCATTTCTGAAAGTCGATTTGCAACTTCATTGATCGCGACCATCGCCCCGTCGCCTTCGATTTCCATTTCCCTACGTTTCGCCGCGCCTTGGCGACGATAACTTTCCATAATTAGCCTTGTATAATTTATAGATAAACGGTCGCGAAGCGCCGCCTGCGCTGCTTCCAACGCTGATCTCTTTTCTGGCAGATGAGCTGACCATGCTGGCTCTACCAATTGTCGATCTTGCGCAAAAACATCCTCAACCGTTACGCGATCTCCCTTGATTGAAAATATTCGACTATCGTGATAACCTAAAATTTCTTTGTCAGGATGATCTTGGGCGGCAGCGACCATTCTTGCAGCCACGCTATCGATCGTTTGCTTGATTTCGGCAGTTAAAATCACAACATTTTCCCCAACAAGCATCGCCCCGTCGGCTTTTAAACTGATGAAATAACTCTCCATGTCTCTCCAGAAAGCTTCTTCAATCGCTTGGGCCGCGGCCGGGATCTTGATATCCAGATCTGTGAATAATTGTCTCGCTTCGGGATCGACACCACGTAATTGATGAACGCTGGCGGCTGTTTTGTTTCCCGGATAAACAGTTCGGATGATGGTTCTTATTCTGTCCGCACCCGATGAAACAGCTCCCCAATTTTCCCCTAGAGCTTCAACCATCTCCTTTAGCGTAGGGCTTCTCCCTCTATTCTCTTCTAGCCAGTCTCTGATTGCTGCCACTCTTTCCGGCCTCACTTCCCCTACCATCGCCGGGTCAACAGATTCGCCCTCACGGACTTCTGAAGATAAAATTAAATTTTGAAGGTGCACGACCACGCCAGACAATGCTTTCAAGGTCTGATCGTCCCGGGAAAGACTACTGGCCTCTAACCTCTGGATTGTCCTGCCAATATATCCAAAAAGGGCGGCCGGCGTGTCCAAAAAATCACGCTTTGAAATAAAATCCTCTAACGAATTCCTCATCCCGGCCTTTTCATAAATCTCTTCGACGAGGTCTTTCGCTGCTCCCAGAGACAGCATCGCCGCGTCGCCTAATTTTTCTTGGAAAATTTTTTCATAATCTGCGAGGATACGGTCAAAGGTCGCCGACATGTCCTCTATTCCCCCAAAATTCCTTCCCCGAATAAGCGAATCTACAGCTTCCTGGACAAAAGTGTTAACTTGTTGCCATTCTCTTAAAGAATCTATGCCACCCCTTCTATATGTCTTGCCTGTTAGGAGATCAACTACTTTAATAGCGCTTATACTTCTTAAGTTTTCTTCATCTATCTTTTGGGGTGAAGCATAAAAAAATAACTCCTCAAGCTCTCGGGAGTCCCATCCTGCTAGCGTCCTGCTAGAAAATTTTTCTCCTACAGGAAGTCGCATGCGCCAAAAGACATGAAAACGACGTAACTTAGGCAGAAGGTCTAATAGCTTCCTATATTCGGAATCAAATCCTTTATTCACACCAAAACCCCGCGAATTTCTTGCCAACAGGAACTCTACAGATGAAGTTACATTCGTTGCCTCCCTAATGAGATATTCCAAAAGGGCTTTCTCTCTTGGCCCCAAAGACTTCTGTTCTACTAAATCTTTGGCTCTCCCTATCCGTAGCGCAACATCGCGTTTCTGCTCTTCAGAAAGGTTACGCATAACCAAAGGAGCAATATTTTCAACATAGGCAGGTGGCCGAGGACTCAAGAAAGACCACGATCTTCTCTCATGGAGCCGTCCATCCACGCCTAAAACAGATATATGCTTTGTAGAATCTATCGCTGGGGAAACCATCGCCGCGTTGGTTTCGGTTGAACCTGCCGAAACTTTTCCATCCGGCCCGACAATGCCGGCATTCGCCACAACGGTTGCGTAGTGCCCAGAAAATCGACCCATGGCTTCGGGAGACACGCTGGCTACCATCGCGGGATTAACTTCAAGCTTCACCCCGCCGGAGAAATACTTACGCGGAATGGTTTCCTGTGTGGCCGAGTCCACGTCTTCCTTAATATAGTTAAAAACGCCCTTCTTAAACGCTTCCAAATATTTTTGATAAATTTCTTGTTTGACGTTCTTGTCTTCAACGGCAACGCCTTGCGTTTTGTTCTGGTCCATATAAACGGTGCCCAGGACACTTTCCCTTAAATTCTTTTTGTACCACGTCGCCAAGATCATGGAATTGTAGATCTGGCGCAACGGAGCGAAATTCTTGCCCTGATTGACTTCCCGCTGGATCTCCGGTAAGAGGATCGTGCGGACCAATTCCGCGGTGTCCTCGGTCATGGATTCAACTTCTTCGCGCGTGGCCCCAGTAAGCCCATGGTCGGTGTTGCCCAATTGGTCTTCGATCAAAAGATAATCTTTTTCCAGCATGACCTTAAGCGAACTTTCCACGACAAACGCGTTGTTGCCATTCACATAGATCGTTGCTTTATCAGGGACGATCCAAACTTTATTAAATGTATTGGCTGGGATATCGGTTGTGCCGAACTGGGCCTGTGCTCGTTCGTAGACCCTCTTCCAAAATTCTTCGCCTAAGCCTTCTTCCGGGTACATGAGCGACGCGGCCACTTGCTTTAGAATATAATCTTGAGAGAGCATGTCTTTGCCCAACACCGTCTCGCCCAAACCGTTCGCGATGATACGGTCCTTTTCATAGGGGGACAAGTTGACCCACATCTCTTTTCCAGGGACAGTGAGCGCGGCAAAAAAATAGCTGATGAGTTTCTGGGATTCTTCTTTCAGGGCGGCGCCTTCAAGGTTGTCATCGCCTGTATCAACGATAAAATCGAATTGTAAGGGATTGTCAGGGTGTAAGGTAATGCCGGAAATAATAGCGGGAGCGTACGCGGGGCTTAACGCGACCATAGTCCCCGGAACAGGAAGATTCAGCAAAGACTGAGCGTGAGCAGGAATGGGGACAAAAACAAGGTTGCTCGTAAAGGTAAGGATGCTGACAAATGAGATAAATTTGCGATAAAAACTATTCGGCCTACTCTTTATAATATAGGTCATTACCTCTTTCCTCCCCCCTCCGAGAGTTATATTATATATACAAAATCTACCCCTAAAGGATGCCATATATATAAGGAATAAGCAAGATTTTCGAGGGTTTTGTCATTTACGAATTAAAAGTGGACACTTTAAAGCGAATTTTTGATTTAAAAGTGGACACCTAAAAGTAGGCCATACTTGGAAGAAAAGGAGAATTCC
>JAGVNC010000071.1 GCA_020053475.1 Candidatus Omnitrophota bacterium
AATAGACCCCTTTGTTCCTCAATTGCTCAATAATGTTATTACGCAAAAGAATCCTGTTTTTTCCTTTAAGCTCTGATAAAATTTTGTCAAATGTTTCAAATAAACCCTGGAAATCCTGGCTTTCCATTTTCAAAAATTGTAAAATAGGGGAAAGCTTGGGGATATGTTTCGTTAAAAACGGGAATATAACATTCTCGTCAAGCCTCGTATGCTCTTGGTACTTTTGTCTAAGAAAACATACAATCTCTCCTATCTTTTTTATATGATTAAATGAAAATACTTTCCCTTCATATTGCAGCCCCGTCAGCGCGCTTTCTAATTGTTGTAATTTTGAAAGGACGAAAGACCTCTCCTCATCCACCCGATGCTTGAAGAAATAATCTTGCCCTCTCTGGGCAGCCTTAATATTATTCATTGCTGAATTATAGAAGATTTTAGGAAGGTTGTCTGTGACTGCAGTCACAGACCGGAAAATTTAGGAAAGGATATTTTCTATCAAAAGTAATTAACGTTCGTTAATATAAAAAACAGGTTCCCCAGCCCCGCCAGGGCGGGAATGGGGAACCTGTTTAATTACAGCGTAATTCCACCTATACTTCTTGCCCTTAACAACCGGCTTATTGCTTGCGCCGATTGACGCCTCTTTTAACGGCCGCTATCTTTTCGTTTTGAATAACATTCTTTGCAGTAAATTGGACGGTCTCCTCTAGGCTTAAAAGGGACATCGCACTCTTTTTTGCAATCCGAGCAGACCGCTTTATGCATCTCTTTTGGACCTCTGTCATAACCACCTTGAAAAGCCATGTTGCCTCCTTTTTTGGTATCCATCAAGATACCAGTTAACTGATTATACCATTTACACAACTTTATACAGAATTTTACAACTTTTTCACTCTCATGGGCGCCAAAATGGGGCCGCCTCTTAACATTGAGCTAACTTAACAACAAATTAACCGGAACAGCCCATATGTTTTTGCCAAGCTTTAAGACATCGCGGCCATTGTAAGCCAATAATCCGCCAAGGCATTCTTTATTACCGGCTAAATACGCTTTTATGCCTGCAAGATCGCTTTCTTTCCACCTGCTGCCGCTTTTTACTTCAATCGCGAGCGTTTGGCCGCCCACCTCTATAATAAAATCGACCTCGTATCTACCCTGAATATTCCAATAGGTAATCTTCGCGTCGGGATAATAAGCGGAAAGTATTCCCTCTAAATTCTGCGCCACGTAACTTTCCAACAACGCTCCTCTTGCCATCTCGTTGACATTTGAATCTTTGATCTCCTCAAGGTGCGCGGATAGCCCTGTATCGGATAAATACACTTTAGGAGATTTAATAAGCCGGGTTGTTTTATTTTTAAAATGGGGTTGGACTCGGCTTAAAATAAATGAAGCCTCCATGAGAGAAAGATAGCGCGAGGTAGTGACAACGTTTAGTTTCGCGTCACGAGCAAGCTCACTGATGTTTAAGATTTTTGTATTCCGAAGAGCCACAAGATGTAAAAGATTTCGAAATGAAACCAAATCCGCCACTTGAGCTAAGGAGCGTATATCGCGCTCCAGATATGTCTGTTCATAGCCGCGGAACCACACTTCCGGCTTCTTTACCTGACCAAGGCATACTGAAGGCATGCCGCCCTTTAGAATTTCCTTTAACGAAACAGGATTGATTTCACGTTTAGGAAACGCGCCTGTATCCATAAAATGCGCAAGGGCCGATTTTTCTTTAGTGCGCCCAAGCATTTCCCTTCGAGTAAATGGATGAAGAGTCATATAGACTGCCCTGCCGGCCAGGCTTTCGGCGACTTTTTTAAGGAGCAGGAAATTAGCCGAGCCGCTTAAAAGAAATCTCCCGGGCTTGCGATTTTGATCCACTTCCTTCTTTATAACATTTAAAATTTCAGGATACTTTTGCGCTTCATCAATAGTAATGGGTTCTTTACCAGACAGGAGCTCCTCCGGATTACTGCGGGCTAATTCGAGAGTGTTAAAATCATCGAAGCTAACATACCTTCTTTTCTTTAATTGCGGCTGGTTTAAAAGAAGGGTGCTTTTACCAGTCTGGCGCATTCCGGACAACACCACCACCGGCATGTTTTCAAGCGACTCAATTAATATTTTGGTAATTTCACGCGGTTGATAGCTTGTCATAATTTAACATATTATGTTATATCCTGACATGTGTCAAGGTAAAATTGAATACTCCCTATAACAGATTAAGAATCACTGGCTCAACCGCTTGAACTGATGGAAAAAGTCGCGCCCGAAGTTCAGGCGCTTCATAAACGGTTGGAACCTCGTTATCCTGTTGAGAACATTGAGGCTTATGAGAAATCTTACGCCAAAAATGAAAACTGGGGTCGCTGGCCCCGCCCTGGCGGGGCTGGCTGAAGAAGGTTCGAACCTGTTTAATCAGCCAATAGACCCATTCTATGAGGCAACAGCCTCATTATTTGCGTTGACATCACGTTGAGGTTGAATCGTCCCGGAAATATGAACCTTCGTTTTTGACCCGTCAATCGGTTTATTGAAACGGGATTTAGGGAGCTTGGACATAGTATTGAGGATCAAAACAGGAACATTCTTTAAGGTCTCAAAACAAAAATTCAAAGCTCCTTCTTCCAAAGCCTTATCCTCTTTCGCAACCTGAACTATGTTGTTCAAATACCGTTGCATTTGAAACGCGTGATACTTCACCATGTCCACCCATTTCATTTCTTTACTACGGAATCCAATTTCCAATTCCAAACCGAGCGCATTTCCGTAATCAATAAAATCTTTGATTGATAAGCTATCGTCTTTGGCTGATTCAATCTTGGAAACACGCCCCTGAGTACATCCCATCTTTTCGGCAAGCTCTTTCTGAGTCATACGATGTTCACAGCGCAGGAAAAAAAGGAATTTACCCAATCCATTCTCAGAAATCTGTTTGATAGCGTCTTTCTTGAAATTTTCGTCCTCAGAAATTCCTTTAATCAATTCATTAACATTTTTAAATTGTTTTACCATTTTTATGCTCCTTTTAGCTTGATCACAAAATCAGCGCTAAGTTTTATGTTATCTTTTTGTGAATTTTTATCCCCGATTGTAATCAAATAGAGAACCCTTTGATCAACATCCGGATAAACATATAACCGCGTCTGCCTCAATTTTCCCTTACCGCCACCCTTCTGATCAAGTGCCCGGACACCTTTGCCTTCATCATGAATATAACCTGCAACCACAAACTGGGGATGAACGCCATGAGAGATAACCTTAAAATACCGATCAAAATTATCCAAGACCGCAATCAACTCAGCTGGTTGCTTTTTCTCATAATACTTATGAGCCCTCGCATAGGCGTCTGTTGGCTCAATACGCCATTCCGTCATAATTATTCCTATCTGTAATAAAGTATGCCATATTGCTGGGTGATATACAACAGAATATTACCAAATGGAATATTTGTCAATTTATTTCTCAAATACACCATTCAACCATTGAGATGCCAGAAAACTAAATCCCTTTACAGCACCCTAAATTCCTATCGAAACCGAAAAATATCTCTGAGTTCACTTTCTATTGCCTTATGAATTTCACAAAACGGGCAGGCTTTCGTCCACTTCTTCGTTGCCGCCACCCTGGAATTACGCTTTAGTAGAAAGCGGTGTATCGCTAGACATTCCAGCTTAAGTAATTGACTTTTTCCTTTTACGCGAAACACCTTAATACGGGTAACCTGCGAAAACCAAAAAATATTGAAATGTGAAGACGGACGCCTCGATCATTTTGCCGTAGAAGACGCTGGCGACTTGAGGTGTCGATCGGCTCAGACTTCCCCGATTAAATCGGGCGCTGTCCCACGTTTTCCCTCATCGCATTGGGAATTGAACTTAAATCACCAACTGTTTGTCTTTTACATGGCTGCAATAATATAAATAATTACCTCTAAACGCAAAAACAAACCAATATATGATGCCGCCTATACCGGCAGTGATAACTGACACAACAATACAGATTATTGGAGCTAACCATACACCTTTTGTCAGCGCCCATAACGGGCCGAAGCAAAACGCTGCCCAATTCCATTTGCCCCGATACTGCTCATTACTCTCACGTATTTTCGTAAATTCGCCCATGTAATACGTTGAAAGATTAGAAAAATTAACTTTTTTCTGAGGCTGATTTAAAGCTTCACCACAATGCCTACATTTAATTGCTTCATCCTGAATTTCTTCTGCACAATATGGACATTTTTTCATTTAGCACCTCCAAATCTCTGATCTGTGATACTAAAATTTTATAAAATTTTTGCCGCCAGGAGAAACCTTTAAGACTTCTTTGTTTTTCCTTACTAAAAAGAATGTCAAATAAAGCCGCTGCCGGGCAATTTTCAAATTATCATTCAAAATTTTCCTTCGAAAAACTCATGGTCTGGCAAACAAATACCGTAGCACGCATTCTCCTGGGTCATCCTTCCCAAAATTTGGCCTAACACCTGCCAAAAATAATTTTGTCTCTGTGCTACTTCGCTATTACCTCCCGGATAACCTTTTACCTCTATAATCCAATAATAACGCTGCTTCCGATGATATGCTTTTAAATCTACCCCATGACCCGAATTACCGGAATCAGCAGTGATTTTAAAACCTTTCTGTTCAAGTTTATTTTTAATTACTGCTTGAACATTTTTTTCTTTATACCAAATCATTTTTATGCTTCAACCGCTTTGTAACTTATTTATTGAGAATGCTTCTAACAAACGTTTGGATACGGCATAATCCCTGTTCCGGTATTAAACCGAAACAGGGTATGGCCTCTGACGCCTCAGTTTCGAATTGGCGTCAATTAAGGGTCAGTTCGTTGACGAGTTTAGAATATGGTATTTCAGCCCCCATGTCAATTTTATTCTTGAAGACCCCTCTTTTTTGCAAGAATTGTTAACATCCAGCCTGTAAAATTCCAGCATTGATTTTACATCCTGTAAATATATGCTGTTTTACAATGCTAACAGAAGTGACCGACCAAAAAACTCTTTAATTATTTTATCACCGACGAGAAATTTAGACATTCCGTTTAATAAATGTGGTATAATATGTTATAAAATAAAGACCACAGAGTTATATCAGGTCGGGAATCCCACGCCTTAGTGGCAGGCGAAAAATAATAAAACCCTGATAATGAGATAAACCATCTTATTATCGGGGTTTTATGTTTATGGAAGTGACGCAACAAATTCAAAAGTGGTCTGCTCTATATGGAAGCCCTATTTCTGAAACTGAATATCTGGCAATTTGTTCTAACTTAAAGGGATTTTTTATAACTCTTAAAGAATGGGACGAAGCGGAGAACAAGTCAAATGAACGAAACAGTGATAACGGAAATAAATATATACCCCGTCAGACCTAAAGACGGCTTAGTCGCTTTTGCCTCTTGCCTGCTTGATGGCAAGCTCTCCCTTAATTCTATAGCGATTTACACCCGCCCAGATGGCAACGGCCACCGTCTCGTGTATCCTGCCAAAATGCTTCCGAACGGTAAACTGATAAATCTTTTTTACCCCATTGACAAAACAACGGCGAGTATTATTCAGCAAGCAATCATAAGTGATTACGAAAATTTAATTGATAAAGTAACGAAAGGAGTATTTCAAAATGAACAACCAACCATGTTTCCCACCTCTGTCGGCAAATGAATTGCTCAAAATATTAGGAGCGACAATAAAACAAGATGAGCAGAATAAACTCGTAACTTTTTTATGCGAACTTTCTGCCTACACTGAAAACTCTCCGTTCAATATCAGTTTCAACGCCCCATCATCAACGGGGAAAAGTTACATTCCATTGGAAATCGCTTCATTGTTTCCCCAAGAGGACGTTACTGAAGTGTCTTACTGTTCCCCCACGGCTTTCTTTCACGACCACGGAGAATATCTAAAAGACACGAATACCTATCTTTTAGATTTGTCTCAAAAAATACTTATCTTTTTAGACCAGCCCCATACTTTATTGCTGGAACACCTACGTCCACTTTTATCGCACGATAAAAAAGAAATCAAAATAAAAATTACTGATAAGGCTAAAAAGGGCGGTTTAAAAACAAAGAACATCGTCATTAAAGGTTATCCCGCAGTCATCTTTTGCACTGGTAATCTAAAGATTGATGAACAAGAATCAACTAGATTTTTTCTGTTGAGCCCTGAAATCAGTCAAGAAAAAATTCGTGCGGCAATTCACGAAAAAATAAAGAAAGAAACAGACAGTAAGGCCTACTCGTCAGAATTAGAAAATTATATAGAACGTCATGCGCTCAAACAGCGGATTGTGGCCATCAAGAAAGCCCGTATCACTGACATAAAAATTTCTTCTCCAAAAAAAATAGAAGAAATTTTTCTTAAAAAAAATAAAATATTAAAACCTCGGCATATGCGCGATACTGGCCGATTCATTTCTCTAGCCAAGACGTTCGCCTTACTAAACCTCTGGCATAGGGAACGGAAGGGAACTCTCATTACAGTCAATGATGAGGATATTGAAGAAGCCCTAAAAATCTGGGCTATAATTTCAGATAGCCAAGAATTGAACCTACCTCCGTACATCTTTAATCTTTACAAGGAGATTATTGTTTCCGCATACAACGAAAAAAAACATGGCATTACAAGACAAGAAATAATGAAAAAACATTATCAAATCCATGAACGGCCTTTGCCAGATTGGCAGTTACGACAGCAAATCTTGCCCATGCTGGAAGCCGCAGGTTTGATTGTTCAAGAAGCTGATTCCCTAGATAAAAGAAAAGTGCTAATCTTCCCTGCTGATGCCTATAAAAAATATAGTGAGCGGGGTGGTGGATAAGTTACTCCCCTACGCAACTCACTGTATCAGACTTAGGCCTTGTTACATCGGAAATGGCATAGGGACTTTTGAAACGTCCTAAATCATTTATGTTTTTTTATTAAACATGGTGGCAACGTGGCCTCCAGCGCCGAAGGCGGCACCCGCTAGTGGCGGGGGCGTGTGAAGGTTTTTAAGGGTGGAATCGCTACTGGGGCGGGCACAAGCCCCCGATTGAGGCCGTACCTCGTAAGGAACGGTATAAACACATGAAAAAAACAACAACAGCCGAATGTGAGCAAATTGGGGTGTCCATCATTGTGCGGACACAAAAACATCATCTCTTTAAACTCAAACCTAAATGGTTAAGGCATGAATTCAACAGCATGGTGGCTCAGAGACTTGAAAACATCAGTCTTTACAGCCTCACGCACAATAACCCGCTAAAGTTAGATTTTACATACACCACGCCATATTGGGGCGGTATGCGGTATTGGCTAGTCTGTCCTGATTGTAAAAGGCGGGTCGGCAAACTGTATCGTCCGAATTTTGAGCGTATGTTTCGGTGTCGGTCTTGTTATGGACTAGCATACACATCCAGCCAAAAGCATAACCACAGAGTAAATTTACTCATCAAAAAATTAAAAGGGATGGCCGAGGGTGAGGCATTGATACAGGTGACCACAAATTTGCAAAAAACCACCAGAGGATTTAGACTTCTTCAAAGAGTCCACGAGAAAATGCACGGTTCATTCCCACCACTTTCTTGGCTTCAGAGTGAACATGAAACGGAAATGTACGAAAAATATATTAAAGTGGTTTTGTAATTGGCAGATTATTTAAAATCTAATAATTTTGCAGGGCTTATTTTGAAGGCTTGGGCAAATTTTTCAATAGTATCTATTTTAGCAGGAGGTGGGTTTTTAGTGCTTTCTAAGCGTTGAACGTGTCTGTAGGCCAAGTCTGCATATTCCGCAAGTTCCTCCTGTGTCCATTTTCTTTTAAGACGTAACGCCTTTACTCTTTTCGCAAACTTAATCCTTATGTCTTTCCCCATGCCTTAAGTTTAAGGGCACACGACTTAATTAACCACGACCTATAAGGCGTGTTAATGGTTGATATTCTTCCACTTTCAGTATAAAATGGTTTTCAATTGGGTGGATAGACTTAAAAATGATTATCCAAGAATAGAAAGGATAATTACATGAGCAATGAAATGACATCAGGCCTTGAGATAGTTAAAGGTGAGTATAAATTTTATTGTGGCTCTGTATTGGCTTACTTCGTCATTACAGTTATTTCAAGCGCAATTATATTCGTAGGTACACATAAATATCCAGCCTTATTAGACCTATCGATTGTAATTAAATTTATTTATTTTATAGCTTGGTATACCTATTTACGTGGCACATATAGACTGGCAACACATTTAAAAATTAATAATATGACTAGGACACAGCCTTGGCTATGGGTTATTGGATCACTAATTCCCATTATTTGTTTTATAGTTATTTTAAGAATGTTTGGTTACGCCAGAAAATTATTAAAAGAACTATGCATTTAAAGAACTGAGGCCAATGAGTATATATCAAAGAATAATTTTAATAATCGGGTCGATTGGTTTTGTGATCGTTTTATTAACCGCTCCTCAAATTAATTTTGGGCCCGAAGGAAGGATTTATAAAGCTAAACACGGAGGTCGGTTTGCGGATATTATTGACATTAACACAGCTTCTGTGAGAGGATTAGCAGTATTGGGCGCTACCCTCCTGTTATGGTTTGCCGCAAAAGGAATAAATCCAAGAGGAAAATAAGAATGAAAAAATAATTTTAGCACTTATTCCCGATGGAAGAAACTCTCATCGAAGGCCAACAGCACATTGAGGCTATGGATTTACTTACAATAATAGGCATTATTATTGGTGCCATCTTTATCTTAAATTTGTTGCTGGCCGCTTTCGGTGGCATTAACCCTAATAAATTTCGAAAAGCACTGAATAGCATATCTACTTTTGGAATTAAGATATTCATTATTTATTTGATTACGATAATGATATTCACGGTTTTTGCAGGGCTATCAGTAGAACATTCAGTGCGCGCAGTATTAGGTAATATCTTTGTTGTAATTCTTATAGCATTGCTTGCGGCTGTCTTTCTTTCAGGCTTTTTCCCAAGCAAAGACGAGGAATAACGGAATGAAAAAAATAATTCTATCCCTCGGCATCATCTTGGCTGTCATATTTGCTGTCTATGACACTAAGTTTAATTCGGATGATTATGATATTTTACTAAAGAATCGTTTTACAAAGTTAGGGTTTGGTGTAATGTTTTGCGGCGAGAAAAACCATTGCATGGAAAACCATAAAAGCAGTTTTGAGATTTGGCATTTTGCTCATACCGTGCACGGGGGCATTGCCGACAATCGACTTTATCCACCATTAAGGGATTTAGGAGATGATTTTGATTATGATTTCTTGTACGTAGTGCAAGGCACCTCTTTGATGGGGTTTAATTGGATTAAAATGACTCCGAAAAAAAAGTCAAATTATCTCATGGGGTATGAAGATGGTTATTTAAACGCTTTGGCCTATCATGTTGAAGATAAGAAAAAACGGGGGGAAGCTGTTCTCAAATTGCCGAGCTTTTATGATTCAAAGAAATCGGATAGGGATAATCTAATTAAAAAAATTGATGCTTATTATGCCCAAGCTGAGGCCTATAAAACTATTCCTGTCCCATTAGTGATAAGGCTTGTTATAAATTCCGATTTGGGGATTAAAGACGAGAAAAATCGACACATGATAGTTATTTATGAAAAAGAGTTAATGGAAACAGTCTCATCCCCCAGAGAGCAAAACAACAAGCATTAAAGCCCAAAAAATTCGTCGCATATTTTCCTGCCACTATTTAGATAATACATCCCCGTTGGGGGGTGGTATGGGGTCTCAAAAATATACTTGACATATGCTATAGCATATGATAGTATAATAACTATGGATATTCGGAAGATAAGAAAGAAACTCCGCCTCACTCAAGAACAGTTAGCTCAGCGGCTGGGCGTTTCATTTACGACGGTCAACAGGTGGGAAACAGACAAAACCAAACCCAGCCCTTTGGCCTTAAAAGGACTTGAAAGATTAAGCAAAGAGGGTTTAAAGTGAACTCTATCATCTATGCGCGGGTATCAAGTAAAGAACAAGAACAGGAGGGCTACTCTATCCCCGCCCAGATAAAGCTCCTCAACGATTACGCCCTAAACAATGACTATAAGGTGATTAAGGAATTTATCGACGTGGAAACGGCCAAACGCGCGGGACGGGAAAATTTTAATCTGATGATTGATTTTCTTAAAAGAACTCCACATATCAAAGCCATCCTTTGCGAGAAAACCGACCGCCTTTCCAGAAATTTCAGAGACATTGCTATCCTCGATGATTTAATGCACCAGCAGGATTTAAGCATTATCCTCGTCAAAGAAAATACCACTTTAAGCAAAAATTCAAAATCCCATGAAAAATTTATCTTCGGTATTAAGGCGCTCATGGCCAAGAATTACATTGATAACCTCTCCGAAGAAACCAAAAAAGGTCAACTGGAAAAGGCCGCACAAGGCATTTACCCAGCCCTTGCTCCTCTCGGTTATAAAAACTCTGAAGCAAAAAAGGACGGCAAGATTTTAAGATACATTGAAATAGACGACCAGCGGGCTCCTATCATTCAAAAAGTTTTCAGACTTTATGCTACGGGAGATTATTCCCTCGGACTGGTTACCAAAAAAGCCTATGAGGAGGGATTACGCAATAAAGACGGTGCTAAGGTGGGCAAGGCCACACTCCACAAAACCCTACATAATCCAATTTATTACGGCTCATTTATTTGGGGAGGAAAATTATATCAAGGCTCTCATACTGCCTTAGTGTCTAAAGAGTTATTTGATGCCGTTCAGGAGGCATTTAACGCCCATAATAAACCGAAGCAGACAAAAAAATATTTTGCTTATAGTGGCCTCATGGTTTGCGGGAAATGCGGATGTGCGATAACGGCGGAAATTCAAAAAGGCAAATACATTTATTACCATTGCACGGGTTTTAAAGGAAAATGTTCGGATAAATTTATTCGTGAGGAAGAATTGACTCACCAATTTGCTGATGTGGTCAAGAAAGTCCATATTGACGACAATACCCTTTCAGCGGTCAAGCAAGCCCTTCTGGACAGCCATAAGGACGAATTAGAATTTCATAAAAAACGTCTTGATATACTGACCGCCCAAAAAACAAAACTCGAAAACAGGCTTCATCAAATTTATATTGATAAGATTGACGGCAAAGTTACAGAAGAATTTTTTGATAAGACAACCGACCAGTGGCAGGAAGAACTAAACGAAATCAAATCTGCTATCGCTAAGCATGAGAACGCAGACAGCAATTATCTAGCTCAAGGCCTTCACATTCTCGAACTTTGTAACAAGGCCTATAGCTTATACTTACGTCAATCACCCGCAAAACACGCAAAATTGCTACAATACCTACTTTCGAACTGCACTCTAATTGATGGAACACTAACTCCCACATATAGAAAGCCCTTCGACCTAATGGCCAAAGGGCTCTCTTGTCAACTCTGGGGTGAGTGACGGGATTTGAACCCGCGACCTGAAGATCCACAATCTTCCGCTCTAACCAACTGAGCTACACCCACCACATACAATAATTTTTTATCTAGAGAGTGTGGTGGTAGTCCTGAGCCACTGACTTCTCATTACTCGCGGCGAAGGGCACCCACCATTACTTTAAATTTATTCTAGAAAAGTGGTGGAGTTGTCCTGAGCCTTGCCTTGCAAGGCGAAGGACACCCACCACTCAAGAAAATCCTCCCATTCTACCAATAATCAAAAATTTGAGCAATGAATTATTTGCTATCCTCCGCAGGAAAATCCGACGAGTTCTGAACTGAATTTTGCGGCAACTCGATAGGCGGAGAAACAACTTCCGTCGTCATGGCTGCGTCTACGGATGGCTGCTGCGTGGGCGCAGGTAATTTTTCCGACAACGGCGGCACATCTGTTTGGGCCTTGACACGCCCCTGAAAACGGATCTTCTCGATGCGCGGATCATCTAATTTCGTTTGAAAAGAAAATTTTGTTTCGATGCCTACGTCAACTGAAGGAATTTCGTTGAGCCCGTCCTGCTTCTGCTGAGGGTCAGCCGTCAGATCTTTGTAGGACCCCACGGCCACTTTCGGCAAGCTTAACACCCCTTCAACATTTAAGACATTATGGTTCGCGACGGCCCGGGCTTCAATCATTTTTTTCTTCTCCGGCTGAATAATGGTGATCGCGGCCTGCATATTGCGGCTAAACCAATCGATCCAGCCCTTCGTCTGGATAATGCTCCCTTGCATCGATAAAGGGGATCCCGCGAATTCACCTTTTAACCAAAAAGAAGATTGCTGGGGCTGTAAAGGCCACACAATGTCATGGGCCTTCCCTGAAATATTACCGACATCGATCGGGAATTGGCGGGTCGAAACATCAACAATATAATGGATTTCCCCTCGACGAATCGATAGTTCCCGGATCAAAACCCTTCCCCTTTGATTCAACAAAGAAAAAGGGTCCAATTGAATATTCACTCGTTGAGCGCGAAAAATAGGAGCGATCGAAAATCCCTCAATATTGACCCCTAACGGCGGCTGAAATTGCACAGCCCCTATCCGGATATCCTTACTAATTTTTTCTCTTAACGCCTCTTCCACGATAGGCTTCAGTTGGAGAGGGACATAGAAATAAAGCCCCAAATAAAAAAGGGCCACAAAACAACAAAAAAATAAAAAAACCTGTTGAACAAGTTTCATCATAAAAATATTAGGGAAAAATGGCGTCCCTGGCACGAATCGAACGTGCGGCCCTCAGCTTAGAAGGCTGATGCTCTATCCATCTGAGCTACAGGGACGCGATTTTGTAAAATATTTAATGTCGTTATTATATCCAAGCCGTTTGAGATTAGCAAGCCACGAGTTTAAGGAATTTAAGGCTTAGGTTGAAGGGTTTGGAATCGAGTATGGTCATAAGTTTTGGGTTTTAGGCTAAATTTTTGCCTAATGACCAAACCCTAAAACTATACTCGCATCCAAACCTTAAACCTATGGACTAATTCAGGAAAGATGGCCTGTTTTTACCTTTTGGGGTGATAGTCTTCGATCAGGACATTAATCCTCTTAAGAAGATCATTGGCCAACGTATCTTTAGGCCGGGCCTGAATTTTGCGCTTCCCCTTGCCGGCGATGACGTCATCCAATTCGCGGATAATGCGCTCAAACGCTCCGACGAGATCTCGAGACACTTGATAAATCCACGCGAGAATTAAAATAAACAAAATTAACAACGAACTTAAAATTAAGCCGCCCCATTGGTTAATCAACGCGACACTCTTGGCGGCCCCTCCGTTTAAAATGACATCGATTGCCGCGTTATAAAACAGCGTCAACAAGACACCGATCAATGCCGCCATGATCAACGCTGGGAAAAAAGCCAATAAAACAATCTGGCGTTGATATTGATTCGCCGTCACAAATGCTTTACGTTGATACGTTTTAGTCATACAACCTCCTTTTAAATTAGTCATAGGGTGTAGGGTTTAGAAGCGAGTATGGTCTTAGGGAAAAGGGTTAAAGTCCAAACCCTAAGACATAAACCTATACTCGCTTCTAAAAACTTCCAACCATAAACCAAAAAAACTATACCCGCTTCCAAACCCTACACCCTACTCCCTGCCTGCCGGCAGGCAGGCTTATTTAATTCCCTGAAAAGCCCCTGTCCCGCTACGCACGATGCCGCCGGGGCCTTGTGTCACTTCGATTATATCTGCGGGATTCCCCTTGTCCAATGTATTGCGAACCGCCCGGATGGTAAATCCATCTTGTGACAAATCGGCGAATGAATAAACAAAATGGCTTCCGGGATTGTTGTTAGGGTCGTCGATCAAAAAATCATTAATCGCACAGTTCTGGTAAGTTCCGCCATTAGAGAGGTAGCAATGTTCAAGGCCGTTACGGATGACGGTGATGGTGTTAAACGCTTCTTGGCTGCGGGACGCCTCGATGATGCTGTAAAGTTTAGGGAACGCAACGGCGGCCAGGATAGAAATCACGATCAATACGATCAACAGCTCAAGCAGTGTCGGGCCTTTTTGGTTGTCATAACTCAAAAGAAACACCTCCGGAATGATTGTATCTTACCATCAAACATTCAGAAGGAAAATTGGAAAAATGGGAATTTTGTTAGCGGTAGGATTAGGGTTTAAGGTTAAGGGTTTGGAGGCGAGTATAGTTTTAGGGTTTGGTTCTTAGGCAAAAATTTAGCCTAACCCCCAAAACTTATGACCATACTCGCTTCTAAACCCTAAACCTTACAACTTTAGTTCAAACTACTGACGGCAAAAATATCTTCCTCACGCGCCATCCCGAGCAATAACGGCAGATTAGCGACGGGCGTGATGTTGATAATGACAGGATAAAACCCGTCAATGCGCATGTTCTGCAATGGCTGTAACGGTAAGGGCAACGGAACACCATTCCCGTCGCGCTTGATCTGCAAATCGAGAAGTGCGGAGTTCAAATCGATACCACCTTTTCGTGCCGGCCCGGCATCGACGGCAACCGGCTCAATTTCTGCGATCTGCGCCGCATCGCCATCGGGCGCTTTAAGATCTTTAACGTTCAACCAGAGCCCCAGTGTCCCTTCAGCGAGATCAACCGGACCAGTCGCCCCTAACGATTTAGCTATTCTTAAAAATTCGTTCGGATCATCAATGCCGATTTCTGAATATTCTGAATCCTCTGACGCAGAACCAGTCATAATCTGTACGTTCCCTTGACCATCATGACCATTGCCCTCTGAACCGCGCTTTTCATTGAGCAAATCATAAACGGCTCGCCTTATGCGGGCCGGCTCATTGGGAAAGGCAATCAACGATTCTATCCACGTTTTTTTACGATTGAGATTGTCTCTCTGCGCAACGCTTTCTGCGCCCTCCAAGGCTTTTCCCACCTGGCGTTTGCCAGCCGCAAGGATAAACAGATCCCTTTTGATCCCCTGCCCCGGATCATCACCATAAGCTTCCTGGGGATTTCTCAGCCGGGAATCCATATTCTCCAGACTTATCTCTTCCAAAGTGATGATGACCCGATCTGAACCCTCCATAGGGATCACTCTATCAATGGCCTGTCCCAGCAACTCTTCGACGGTTACGGCCTGTCTTTTTAACTCCAGCAGTTCTCTCTCAATAGCCTCCTGCTTTGTGACGTTCCCTTGAGCTGCTACACGGCTGGCATAGGCATTCTTAATACGTGTGCGTACACCATCAAGGGTGATATGAAGCTCAGTAATAATATCGGTGAGAGCATCAACCGTTAGCCCATCGCGCTGCAATCTTTTTTCGACTTGTGCAATACGGGAATCGGTTTCGGCGATAGCCGTATCCCTGAGAGTTGGTGGGGCTTGCGCGCCTCCGAACTGCCCCTGGGTAGCGTCTTTTCCCGTCGGACTAACAAACGATTCCGTCCCGCCCGCTGACATCCCTTCAACGGCCGCGTTCAACAACGCCCCGGCTGCATTCTGGTTCCCGCTGACGACCAAAAGATTTCTATTTTCGGCCCTCTGAGCAACCTGCTGAACCCTTTCCACAAAACCGGCTACACCATATTTAAGAAGGTCACGACCGGTCTGCAGCATCGCCAACGTTGTCACATTATCCGAAAATATGGTTATAAACTGGAATCCATAGCCGAGCAGGGCCATCTTGACGCTGAATTTGCGGATCTCCGTTTTCATTTTATTCAAACTGGCCATGGTCTCTGGATCGCCCCAGGTATTTTCATTCTGCCAGTTGAAATCTTCACGGGCATAAGCCGTCAAGATACGATGGATATCATCTTCGCTCAAGTATTCCGACCAATTGACTGGATGACTCCAGTTAAATGAAGGCGAAAGGTTCAAGGCCAAGAATACGCGCTTTGCATCACCCGGCTGATTAACACCGGAAGCGAATTCATACGCGTGGCCGAAATGCGGCCCTTTTTGCTCCATCCAGATGATCTCCGCGTACCTTTTGTACTCACGCGCCATCACGATGGCCATCTTGACACTGGGCTTGACCTGATAATACCCTTCATATGTCCTGGGTTTCTCATAATCCCAGTACATGCTAACTTCATATTTATCTCTGGCGAGTTCAATAAGTTGAGGAATGGTCATGATGTTCTTGACAGGATCTGTTCCCTCCTCCCATTCTTTGACCAGTTTTGCCTTTGCGTCATCGGCCAAACGCTGGCCGTCAAAGTGGGTTTTAGCTTTAATTGCTTCTTGGACCGCATCGATGAATGTGATGGGTCGGGCCCTGTCAGCCCACTGGGCGGTAAGCTTCACCATAGCTTCACGCAAAGCGATGTTATCCGTCGTTGCTTCATAACGGTCTTTACCGTCCTTTGCCATGGCAGCAAGGATGTCCCAGATTTCCTCAACACTGGGTTTAAATTCCGGATAGTCAACGGCCAATTTGGCCAGGATTTGTTCAGGGGTTTCTCTAGACTCAACAATCTCCCTTCTGGCTAAACGGATCAAAAATTCAAGATCAGGGATCTTTTTATCCAATGTCCCCTTAACGAACGGATGGTCCGTGACATCGATTAAATTGGTAACAAGTTTTGTCTCCTCGGTATCGGTGCGGGCAATAAAGAGCATACGGGAACGCAGTAATAATGCGGCCACGCGTCCTTCAACCAAACGCTTAATATGCTGCCGTCGCGGGACTTTGACCTTACCGTTCATGTGCCCGCATTTTTTATCCGAATCGGACTGATCTTCCAAATGGATAGACGCGGCCATCGCTTTCTTAACGAAATACCAGATCTGCTCATTCCCCTTGCCATGGCTAGTATCGCCGTCGGCAAAAAATGGGATGAGATAATCGATCATATACTTACGCATCGTTTTATCCGCGTAGGTATCCAGGGCATCGCCCAATTTTCTCTCCCTTTGTTCCGGAGTTAGATTCTGTGCTGATATCTGAGCGACCCTGTTGAACAAACGGCCCAGCATCTTTGATATTCCATCGACATAGTCGGAATTCTGATAGAAGATAAAGGCGTTTGGCCTTTTGGTCGATTGGTCGTTGATCAGCTCCATTGATTTCTTAATAAACTCCTGTTTTAATCCCTCCCGATGGGCATCTCTTACTTCTCCTTTTTCCGTGCTGGAGATAGCTCCCTGGACTTGATCAGCTATCCTTTGATAAATCTTTCCGAATTCCAGGAACATAGTTTTGTAACGGGCTTGCTGATCCTGATTTTTCTTAAACATCCTCTGATTGATCTTTTCGATCATGTCCGTGACCAAGGTGAAATAATACTTGGCCAAGTCCGCCATACCGTATTCGTTCGAGGCCTGCCAGCCGCTGAAATAAAGGGCCAAAAGATGGGCTTCTGCAGCCGTGATGGCTTGTCCACCGGTCGTGACCCCACCGGTGATGGTAAAGAGGTTCGTCAAATTTTCTAATCCTTCTTGTTCAATGATCTGATCGATCATTTCCTTCGGGATCATTTGATCAACGGCAATTCCATATTTTTTCTTAAGTTTATCGACATTTTTTTGAGCCCTTGCATTAAGATCCCATAGTTTGTCAGCAAGGTAATTCTGCTCAACCGGCTCCGCAACAAGCCTCTCCCCATCGGGAAGAACCATGTCATTAGAAAGCCTCCAATAATCGAGCGCTTTGCTATAAGGAATTTCAATACCTCGGTCTTTTATCCCTTGTAAAAATTTCGCCCATCCATCGACTTCTTTTTTCTGCCGGGTGCTCAGCATCGCCGCGTCGGCAACTTGGGAATCGATCCCGAATTCCTGCAATATTTGCAACGGAAGGTCAGCGGCATATATTCTAACTTTTCCCTCTTTCACGCTAAGCCGCGCAAATTCAGGCTCCTGGCTGCCATCGAGATTTGCTACGTACATATCTCCCTGATAAACGGAAAATGCCGTCACTTGGCTAAAGTGCTCATTTTGACGGCCTTCAATGCTAAATATAATCGCCCCATCACCCGTTGGATTCATAATCCCAATGCCGTCACGATATGTGATCGGAAGCTCTGCCAGGCGTGTGAACATTTTTTGTTGTGTCATCACGCGTAGGTAATTCATGCTTAACTGCGCCGCGTCGATCTCAACTCCATCGGGCTTGTTTTCCAACAGCCGGGCGTTGATCTGACTTAACTGCGCATTGGCAGCGTTTTGCATGTTAAGAACATCGCCGGACAAACGGATGAGATAACGTCGATTGGCATCAGATTTGATCGGCGGATGTTTCTTATTAAATTCGACCATCACCTTCTGGGCCACGTCCAGGATCCCAATGATTTTTCGGAACACCGTCCCCATGTAGACATCGATATCCCGGCGTGTCTTCCAAACATATTCGGGCAGGAACATAGACTCCTCGGTCATTTCGCTTATATCAGTATGCGGAAATTCTAACGACTGAAGCATTGCCATAAAATCCGCAACTTCTCGACTGACTGCTTTCGTTGATCTAACCTCTTTAAAATATTTAAGCTGTGCGGCGACCGACGTCCCCAAGGCATCAATCCTTTTGATCAGGGCTTTGGCCGCCTTGATTGGCTCTGCTTTCGCCAGCATCGCGGAGTCAAGCCCAACAGAAGGGCTTGACGGAGTCCCGTCAACGGACGGGGCCGCGTCGCCTTTTTGGGCGGCCGCTAAAGCTTGGACACGAGCACGCAAAGATTCCAGCTTCACCCTTAAAGCTTGGACAAACTCAATGTCTGCAATTGTATATTTATATTTATATTTACTACCTGCTGTCGTATGGGCAGTGTGCATCACTGCCAGCACAGGAGAAAGGCCTAGAATAAGGTCAATAAGAATTCCATCGAGTGCTTTATAATTCAATCTAGTTACTTGATCTTTGTCCAAGAAGGAGATTTCCTTTCCTAAATTACTAATGAGGTCCGGATATCTCTCCCTCTTCTCTGAATCTCTCACGGCCGAAAGGAAACTATCTCGTTGAAAAAGATCTAGAACCTCTTGGATGTCTGCTATTACTTTAGCAAGAAGAGGATCAGGATCTCCCGCCCTTCGCATTGCTTCAAGCACAATGCCTTTCATGGCTTCTAATTTATATTCAAGTGTTCTTTCGACAGTTTCTTTATACCCACCTCCCCTAAAATATCCTATCTTGACTGATCTTCCATTTTGAACAATTATATCGCTACTATCTTGTCCGTATTCTTTCAAAATCTCTCTCAATTCCGCAAAAAGTTGTCTTGCGATATCCCCTATTCTGCGCGTTAATTCAACATCAACAAGTTTATGGCTATTAAATAAATACAATTGTAGGGAATCATCAGGACCCGCCCAATTATTTCCCCCGGAGTTTAATTGCGTTAAAACACTATCGATCGCCCGGAGCTCTAAGGCCCTGTCTTTGGGTGTGCCCAGCATCGCGGAGTCAAGCCCAACAGAAGGGCTTGACGGAGTCCCGCCAACGGACGGGGCCGCGTCGCCTTTTTGGGCGGCCGCTAAAGATTGGACACGATCACGCAAAGATTCCAGCTTCATCTGGAAATCTATTATAGACGCAATATCACGATGTTCAAAGCCCTGGCGGGCCCAGTTATCACGGAAGCCCATCGGTTCAAGGCCTTCAATAAAGGCGGTAAGCATTCTGGCGAGAACTTTATAGTCTTCACCAGTGGAGGGGATTTTCCTCATTGCACCATAAGTGAATCTGTGCATTAAACTTTCAATTAAACTCTCCCTTTCACCCTCCGTTAGCCCTGCGGCCCTTATGGCTTTAATGATCGTATCATGTCGAAAAAATTCTATGATCACTTGGGCATCTGCCTTCATTTGGGCGGATGCCGTCATCGCAGCGTCGGCAGCGACCGGAGCTTCATCTGAAAAGATCTGGTCATGCACGGCTAACACTTCTGTTTCACCTGCGGCGACCAATTCTTCCCTTGATTTCTTCAATTTACTTAATTTCTCTTTAACACTATTTAAATCGCGATCATCAATGACCCAATTCATGAGGATCGACTCATGCAAAACTTTCTTAGGAGATGTAACCAGGAATTTGATAATTTCCCGGACGATCTCAATCTCACTGTCCGCGAACAGTTTCTTGTATTTGGGCGTATTGGCAATAACCCTGTCAATCACGTTGTTTAAATATCCCCATGTCACTAATGTTTCTGTTCCTGCCAACTGTTGGATTACATCAACTATGTCCCATGACCAATACTGACTTTTCTTGGCAGTGGCTAAATCATACATCGCGCGGCCTTTATTGGGTAAATTATCAATGGCCACAGCAGCCCCGGAGTTGCGGTATCCTAAAGAATACGTCATTAATTGGTAGACTTCATTATACACACCTTGCTCCGTGATTTTCCCTTCCGGCTTGGCCAGGATTTCATCTAAAGCGGCCTGGTCATATTTGACCTCATCATATTTGACATCTTTAGCACGCGTTTCTTCAAATAATAATTGCAGGATCGGCACTAATGTTGGAGTCGCCGCCCAAGCGTAATCGTAGCCTAAGCTGCGTTCATATAATTTGTCTCTGATCGTCTTTTTCAAGGCATCCAGGTCGGCCTGCGGGTCCACATTCCCTTCGGAGGCCATAGTCACAACCATGCCGCCTTCTTGTTTGACACCGCGTTTATGGGCGATCGCGGCGACCCGGCGGACGTACCCTTTATCCATATGAATGCGGTCCATTCCAACCGTTCCAACGTCCGGAGAGACAAAACCAAATGCCGCTTTCATCAATCGCATCCAAGCAGCACCATAATCCCAGCGTCCCACATTAACAATTTCGACATCTTCATCACCCACCCAGATCATTTCTTCCAATTCAAGCAACGCTTCAACCGTCTCGACCATCAAAATAAGATGAATCGGCTTTTGCAAACCGAGTTGTCGTTCCAATTCTTTTTTCGCCTCAAGAACAATGGCTAGTTCCTTGGCTGTTTGCAGCTTCGCGATCACCAATGTGATTCCTTGCCTTGGATCAGCCTGCAAGGCTTCAAAGTTCGGCTCCACGGCATAGACCAAGTCCCGGAGAAAAGCCCGGACAGGATTGCCTTTATAATCCATATGCCGTGACGTCAGATGAAGTCCACTCAAACGGATCGTAATCGCCGGCCATTCTTCCCGGGGCGGGACTTTGTACATCTTTCCTTTTCCTGGATGATAAACTTCGGTGACAAGACCGTTAATGACATTGGAAATAACTTGCGGGCCTTCGAACTCTCCATCCCCGTGCACTCTCTTCGCATCTTCCAGGTCGGCAAAAATACGGGCCGGGACAACTTTGGTCTTCGTGGCGAGTTTTGCTTTTACGTTTCTCAATACCTGGGCATTCGTTTGATCACCGGCCGCTTCGTATTCGGCAATCAAATCGTTCAACGCCTGATCGTAAAGTCTGCGGTCGTTCTCCGTGATCTCTTTCCCAGCGAGTGCGCTGATGGACATGAACGGCGTCCATGCACCTGTCAAAATAATACCGGGTTTGTCCAACTCCGCAGGGATTTTTCCTTTCGCTTTCCAATCCCCTTCGCGGATCTGTTTTCGCATCGCTGTTTCACCGTCGCTGCGTCGTGTTAAAACTTCATTTTCATCAGGGAACCCCGGTTGAATTTCTCCATTCCCGATCTTTCCAAGTTTGATCTGTCGCTCACGCTCTGCGTTGACTAATCGTGCCCGAAATTTTTCTGTTAAATGCGCGATCAAAGCCTGCGTGCGAGGAGTATTAATCTTGCCACTACCCACTTCACCCTCATATTGGGTCATATCCACAGGCTTTCCAAATTGGGCCACAGGCTTGAATGTTAATTGCTGAGGATCACCCGCCAACTGCGCCGCGTCGACAAGGAGGAGCCTTCTTTTGATATCGGAAGCGACGTCGCTAAGCTTTCTAAATTTAGCGGCAACCGGATCAGGAATCTCCACATCAAATGCTCCCATATACTCCATGACCAATTCAACTCTGCCCAGAGAATCAATTTTCAAGCCATCCAACGTGCTTTCTAGACTCACATTATCCCGAGAGATTCCCATAAATTTAGCAGTGATATCAAGAACTTTTGTTTCCACCTCTTTTGCCGTCAACTGCGCCACCGCGTCAACCCTTTCCCGGCCCTCCATAGCAACGTCCTCACGGCCGATTGTCAGTAAATATTGCAAAAGAGCTCCTCCCACTTCTTCTCTGGTTACCGCGGAGGCCTTCTTTTTAAAAAGCTCTCTTCCGTCATCTTTGCCCAATTCTTTCGCGCCTAAAACTCGACTTGCGCCGCCCATCCAAATCACTAAATTCCCAGATCTATCAACATAAGCAACAAGACTAGGATATGGCTCCGCTGGTCCTCTTGTATTAACAAACTCTATATATTCAACAGAATAGTTGCTGGGCCAAGTAGGAATGATTAAGTCATTCCCTGATCTGAGCGGAAATTCATTTTTAAATTTCCCAATAATCGTTTGCACTGTATCTCTGACACTATCCAGCACTGCCAGCATCGCGGCGTCGGCATCGACAGGGGTAATTTCTAAGCTATCTTCTCTTTCCACGACAAAATTCCCTGGAGTCCATCTTCCCTCAATCATTTGTCCCGTGGAACCATAGCCACGTGGATCCGGAACGAATCTCCTCACGGGAGGAACATAAGAAACATTAAAGTCATTCCCCTGTTCAAGGATGGCCATGGCTGTACTAATATTACTCGGGGAAATTAAACGTTCATCAGCGTAAGTGCCAGGGGCGCCTCTTATTTTTTCAGCGATCCTTTCCCTGACTTGAGAATTTGAGAGTGGCGCCCTTGCGCTGATTGAAATATCGAAGGGGAAATTCTTTGCTCCTCCGGCCTTCTGTAAGGCATCAAGAACTTCTTGCGGCAAAAGAACATTAATATGTAGGGCTAAGCGTCCTTTTTGCCATATATCTATCTTCAAAAATGGATTTTGAGGAGAGTCGATACTAACACGATGCGACGGAATAGGGACACTACTCTCCTCTGTTAACTGACCCTTTGCCCACGTTAATCGATACGAATAATTTTCCCTTAATTGATGGGAAAAAGTTGTTTCTCCGGTTCGAGAATTATACCAAATAGAAGTGTATACCCCTTCAGGGATACCGTATTCGGCTTGCCACGTGTCCTCATTTACTCTTCGAAGTGAAAACTCCTGGTTCATGACCGCCTGATAAATGGCCTTTGCCACAGGATGATCTTGTTTCGCTAGCATCGCCGCGTCGCCGTAATCATGATACCTGCTTAACGTCGTTATCAGGGAATCGACCGCATCGGGGTCGAAAATTTTTATCCCTAGAGATGTTTCTGCTTCCAATATTTCTCTCGCTTGACGAGCTATGGCCTTTTTGTCCGCACCTACTGCTTTGAGCTTAATCCCTATATCTTTCAGAGCCCTTATCAAGGCATCCTCCTTTAAAACACGGGGGCTTATTGCATTTTGGGCTGATGCAACAGCGATAATAACAAACTTAAAATCTAAATTCGGGCGGGACAGATAATCCAGGGCCTTATCAAAGGCCTTGGTCCTTGTGATCGAAATCATGCGTCTCAGTAGATAAAACAGAGCATCGACTGTAAATTGTTCCCCGAGGAGAGTCAAGTAACCCACTTCCAAAGGGGGGGCTCCTCTACGAGAAGAGAAGAATCCAAACTCTTCATTAATTTCGCCAAGAATTACCTTTAACGAAGAATTTGTAAATCTACCATCAAGACGAAAATGGGGATCCAGCAAATCTTTGCGGGTAACACTGTTGGGACCCGTTGCGTGACGCAGCAGGATGTCTCTTACGATTTCCTCTGCTTCATTACTCAGCATCGCCGCGTCGGGGTTGGAGGCGGCTTTCGGGGTACCTAATGCCGAGTCTAATTTTGTCCGCGGCTGGGGTAAATTCGGCAATGCGGTTAACCGGCTGACTTCCAGCTTCATTTCGTGCTTATGGATCTGAAAATACCCTTCCGGCAGTTCAATGACCACGGTATTGTCATCGATCAAATAAATATTCGTAAAAGGAACTTCTGCGACCTTAACTTCGCCGGAACCTTTACCGGTAAGGTCCTGGCCTATCAGCGGTTCACCGTTATACCGGACAGATTCCTCCCAAGAAGCGGCCGGATCGCTAGACTTATCGTTTACCCCGAATGTCAGAAGTTCGCCTAAAGTTCCCGCCTCTTTGTTTCTTACTAACTCGAACCGTGAAGTTTGGGAGTGGAAAGTACGGACAAAAGGCTTGATTAATTCGAAATAAGCCCTTATTCTATCTCCATAAACATGATTATTCACGAGCGATTTGGGCCTCTGAAGACTTTGTTGAAGGGCATCACGGGAAATCTCTACCGTCGTGAAATATCCTCCCTCGCTAGTGAGCGTGGCGCTCCTTTCCTCTCTGAAATACTCACCCTGCTTCGTGACCATGGCGATCCCGTCCCGCACCATCATCACAAAGGTGTTTTTATCCACATGAAAAACTCCAGGAGCTGCAAAGCTGGTTTGTTCGAGGCCGGCATGCCTAGAGACATCTTTATCAAAAATCTTGTCCCCATCGTACCTGACATAGAACCCACTATAGTCATCTGCCTCAATAAGTTTCAGCTTTTCCTTAAATAAGCGAGCGAGCCAGTTGCCGGCAATCTCTTGCTCCGGAACAGACCGTAGATATTCAATATACCTTATCAAAAGGGCTGCAACTTCCTCGCCTTCCTGTATTGGGCCTCGATATACCTGAGAAGCCGCCAGCATCGCGGCGTCGATGGTAGTGCCTCCAAAATCATTCACTATTCTTTCTATTTCAAAAAAAGCTGTGAGGCGCTGACTACGTAATTCAGCAGGGAAAGCAAAATCAAATTCATCAGCCTCTCGTCCACCACTATTAAGGTGATGTTGTGGCCCCAGGAATCTCGGTGAAAGAAGGTCACCCATCCTGTTGATCATCGTTCCTATCTGCTGATAGGTTACTTGACCCTCCTGACTTTTGATTTCCCTCTCCGTCCGGCGAAGAAACGATTTCCATTCGTTCAGCATGTCAACGTAAAGCCAACCATAAACCATTTTGTTTTCTGCGGCTCTCGCCTTAGGCAGTTCAGCCTCAACTAAAGCATTGATTCTCGACAGCACATCGGTCACCATCGCGGCGTCGGCGCGGCTTGTTTCGGAAACTCGCTTCCTCTCGATCAAATCAACAATTTGCCCGACAGTAATTTCCCGTCCTGCTTCAAGGGCGTCAAACAGCGGGGTAAACTCAGCAAACGCTATATTAAAATGGGCTTGGATATCCGCCCTCAAATCAAAAAGATCATTAGCAGAAAACCCCAAATAATGAACTAAACGAGTGTCTAACGTTATTGAATCCCGTCGTCGGTGGGCCTTGGTAAATGTTTCCGCAAGGATATCCTTCACACCCTCTAAAACGACCATCTCGGCGTCAATCGTCCTATCGATATAAAGCTTACGCAATAATTTCGTTTTAGCGATTATCCCTCTATATCCTCTTAAATGCCGGGAATCAAGTTCTCTGTCAAGGGCCCATTCTCCTCCTCTGTCGGGACGGATAAAACGACCAGGAATGATTTCCAACTCTTCAATCAATTTTGTAAGTTGCGGTATTTTCAATCTACCTTTTTGCCGCGCAATTAATCTCTGATAGCGCCCAACGAGTTGACGATATTGACCGAGCATTTCTTTGTATTGTTTAGCCCAAACCGATTGCACATTTGGATGTGTTGATTCGAGCGTTCTAACTTTCTCCAAATCCGTAGCGATTAGCGAACTTATATCTGCCAAAGTCCGGCTCACCATTGCGGCCTCAGTCTGATCTGCTCCGGCTACGGAAGATGGTTGCGCGTCGGCAACGTCTCTTTGCGGGGCGACGGCGGAGGCGATTTCGGGGCCCTTGGCTGTCGGGATGTTTTCTAAAATTTTTGTCGTGGCGATCATGGCATCGGAAGCACCATTAACTTCCCGAGCCGCCGCATTTCTTACTTCATCCGGCAACGCACGGACTCCGGCCGCGCCTTTGACCGCAACAATCCCATCCCCATTGAATCCGGTGACCCCGCCGGAGAAATATTTGCGGGGGACCACTTCATGGGTCGTTGGGTCGATTTCTTCCTTAATATAGTTATAGACGCCCTTCTGAAACGCTTCGAGGTACTGTTGATAGATCTTCTTTTGGATTTGTTTATCTTGCAGATCGATCCCTTTGACCTTGTTCTGGTCAACGTACACTTGGCCCAATAAACTTTCTTTCAGGCTCTTCTTGTACCAGGCGGCCAAAATCATCGAATTAAAAATCTGGCGCAGGTTGGCAAAATTTTTCCCTTCATTGACTTCTTTTTCGATTTCGGGGATTAATATTTCTTTGATCACTTGGGTGGAGATTTTGGTTGTTTCCTTATCGTCACCGGTCGCTAGTCCCGTGGAAGGCTCCGCCTTCCCGGGATTTAATCCCCGAAATCGCAAAGCGATTTCAGGGGATCGCCGGTCGCCAGTCTTTTTACTGGTCACTGGCGACTGTTGGCTGGCAGCTAGCAAGTAATCTTCTTCCAGCATCACCTTCAAATGGCTGTTGAGAATAAACGCCGTCGCGCCTTCTTCGTAGACGTACGCTTTTTCTGGGACGATCCAAATTTTGTTAAACGTGTTCATCGGGATGTCGGTCGTGCCGAACATGCTTTGCGCGCGGCTGTAGACTCTCTGCCAAAATGCGTTTCCTAATTGCGATTCGGGGAACATCAACGAAGCGGTGATTTGCTTGAGTAAATAATCTTGCGCCAAAAGGTCGCGGCCCATTTCTGTCTTGGCAAAATGTTCAGGAATGACGCGGTCTTTTTCGTAGGGAGAAAGGTTGACCCAGAGTTCTTCTTCGGGAATTGTTAAACTCGCCAAGAAATATTTGATCAATTTGGTCGATTCTTCTTTGAAGGACGCTTCTTGATAAGCAACATCACCCGGATCAACGATAAAATCGAACTTCAAGGGATCTTCGGGATGGATCGTGAGCCCTTTAATCATTGTGGGCTCAAAGCCGGCGCTTAAAGGAACAAGCGTGCCTGGAATGGGTAAATTCAGGATTGTTTGCGGGATAACCTGGGCAAATGTCGGGGGAACGATTGAACTAAAGACAAAAGTGAATGCAATAAAAGCAGATAGAATACGCCGCGGGAACAGATTTCTTCTTTGATCAAGATAATGCGTCATGGGGGAAGGACTCCTTTTTATTAAATATTTAAAACCCAAAACCCTAAACTCTAAACACAAAATAAACACAAAACATAAAATCCAAATAATATTTTGAGTTTTTAGTTTTGAATTTATTTTGGATTTAGGGTTTTGGATTTAGAGTTTGACTCAATAATATACTTTCCTTTAGAACCCTTCTTTGAAGAGTCCTTTTCCCGTGGCTTTGTGATATGACTTGCTTGAGTGTTACTTGATTTGCTTAATCAATGCTAGTACAAAAACGATCCGTCAGAAATTGTTACAAATATAACATATATTTGATAAAAAGCAAGGGTTTCGCCTTGGAACACAAGTCATTGTCATACAATGACTTGTATAACTTTTGATACAATCTCATATCCCGGTTCAAAAACACCTCGAGAAAAAGAGAATATATTGAAAAACTTTTGGACTTTTATTCCGTTTTCCAGTATACTTTAAATATTCTAGAAATAATTATTTTCTAAGAAAGGCGATTTCATGAAATTAATGGAAGAGCTTCCCGAGGCCATTAATAAAATCAAACGGGGTGAAAAAGAATTAAGGAATGGAAAAACAAAAGTAGTTCGTTCCTTGGCTGAAATTCGAGTTTACGAGAAACCTCGTAGACTACTGATTTAAATGATATACTAACATCGGTGCGATAGATGAAGAATTTTTATCTTGACCTTGCCAAAATTTGCTTTGGTGTTGGATTTTATGGTTGTGTTTCCAGGCTAGAAAATCCAACAATTACATTAATTATTGGAATATTAAGTTTGCTGATGCTCATCGTTTTTGCTTGGATCGGCTATAATCAACCGGAGGAATAAAATGGGAGCTGTTATTCTATTGCTTGGAACAACCCTCTTTGGTATTTGGTTTGCCTATTATATAAAAACCCACCCCAAAGAACATTCCCACTGAAACAAAGGTGACGCTTTTCCCCTTCATTGGCATAACTCTTAGTTTAAAATATTTCTTTACTCTATGCCCTATGCAAATATTCCGGGGAGTAGCGCAGCTGGCTAGCGCATCTGCTTTGGGAGCAGAGGGTCCCGGGTTCAAATCCCGGCTCCCCGACCAATTTATGACGCACCGGGTGCGTCATATGCGTCATACACACCGGGTGCGTAAGGACGCACCTTCTCATTTACTAACGGCTCATGGGCCCCATCAACGACCCCTAAAATTAACGGAATGTTGGTCACCGGAACGATATTAATAATCACCGGATAAAGCCCTTCAATGGCCGCAGGGTTCATAGCAGCCGGCGGATTAAATGGCGCTTGCAAGCCTTCCCCTTCTTTCTTGATCTCAAATTTTTGCGGATTAAAATCGATCCCGCCGAGGTCATTCTCTTGGTCTTGCACCATCGCCCCGTCGGCCTGGGCATCGGGTTCGGGTTCCGAGACACTCTTTGCCGCGAGTTGGCGGGCCACTTCATAATTGTATAACTGCAGCGCCGCCCACACATCCAGATGAGGCGGGGAAAAGCCTTCGCTGCTCCGGAAATCTTGACTTTCATCCACGTCTAAAAGCCCATTTGGATAAATTTTAAACCGCAGCTTTCGATGACGAAAGCCCTCGGCGATGACGTTTCCACGGGGGTCAGAATTCACCATCAACCATCCTTGAAATCCATTCTTTTTCGCCGCATCCGGAGTAAGCAATTGGATGCCCATCCGCGCGGTCATTTCCAAATTTATTTTTTCTTTGTTCTTTATCACTAAAAACCGATGGGAAACATCCTCCCTGCCCTGGTTAAAACGCCTAATGGATTCCTGAAGGGCGGCCGGAAGTTTTTTCCATTCTTTGGCGCCAACCCTTAACATGCCTTGGTAATCAATGCGCATTTGCACGGAAGAAAGTTTGATCGAGGACGAAGAATATTGATCAGGATAATGATGGAGGTGATGAATTCTGCCGTTAGCCTGATTGTAATAAATAACAACGTGGCCTAAATCAAGATGGCCGTCCGAGAGGTAATCGTCCCTGCCCCAATGAGAAGGCTGGAACATAAAAGGCAATTCCAACCTCTTCACGTTCTCCTGAATTACACCATCATTCTCGTCGATAAAATAACGAAGGGTCACCGGATGGAAGGCCATGATATGAATGGTTCGCCCCTCACGTCGGATCTGGGCATGTCGAGGCTGGACGTCGGAATATCCCAATCTTAAAAAATGATCTCGCCCTAATTCTACCGTCTCATCGTTTGGCAATAAAACATTCGTCCCTTCTTGGTTCACCAAATAGAATTCTTCTTCTCCGTTTCCCATTGGATAAATTTCTTTATTAATTTCTTCTTGGAGTTTTTCAATATCATTTCGATGAACCAAATAGACGTTGGTCGATTCGCCCAACCTGACCAAAATCGGTTTACCATGATAAGGGATCACTTTCGTCATGACGGGATTAAGGGTCTCTTCGCGCTCGCTCAACTGCGCGGCGTCGCCGTCGCCCGTCGCCGAAGCCCCACCGGCCAGATGACTGTGCGGCTCATGGAAACGCCCGGCCAATTTGTAATTATAGCGATGAACCGCTATGACAATGTCCATCAAAGGGGGCATCAAACCCTGTGATTCATAAAAACGATAGGTGTCATCAACGTCCAACAAACCATCCGCAAGAACATCGATGCGCGCCTGATAGGCCGTCTGCTTTTTGTGAGCGCTGATGTTTCCTTCAATATCCATCTCCACGGCCATCGACGCTTTAACCTCCTGCCCCCGGGGATTATGGTACCCTGGTAAATGCGTTATTCCATCGCCATTACTCAATTTGGCCTCGATTTCGGCCGCATTGAAATCGACGATCAAATTATGCCCGGGATCCTTGCGATAACGGTTGTATTGATCGACGGCCTTGCGCAGGTTGGCCGGAAGTTGATTTTGCCGGGCGCGGCCCTCGCGGCCCAACAACAGCCCCCCGTCATGGGTGACGGTAAACTCCAGTGTGTCGAGGCGTTCGGATTTTTTTGTCTCAGTTCTTTCATTCGCATCCGCAAACATTTCGACAATCTTGCCCGTTTCTTTCACATACGCGACACGCACCGTCCCCAACGGCATCCGCGATCGCTGGCCATAATCCTCCCGCGTCCAATGGTTGAACTTAAACACAAAGGGCTTTTTTAGGCTTTCGAAATTCTTGTCGATCACAACATCGTCGTCGTTAAGATAATAAATGGCCAAGATACCCTGGTGCATCGGATGGACGGTAATTTCCCCGCGATGGACACGAATTGTAAAATAAGGAATCGCCCGTTGCTGATATTCTCGATCATCCGGGCCTGAAGCCACCGTTTTGATGACGGGATGTTCGCTGTCAATGTCTTCAGCGACATTTTCCGGCAAGGGGGCATTATGCCCGTACCTGTTAACAATGTAAAAATCATCGCTTCCATCCAGTAAATAAATTTTTTCGCCAATGATTTTTTCCAGCTGGTCGGCATGATCGCGGTGGACAATATACAAATTATTCGGCCCGATGCTCAATCGAACCGGCCGGTGACGATATGGAATTGTTTTAGTTTCGTTCACCGTGATCGTTTCGGTACGTTCGTTGAGCTGCGCGGCGTCGCCGTCCAGTTGCCCGGCAACTACATCCGCCATGTCCCGATTAAAACGTCGGGCGGCGATCCACAAATTAAGATGTGGCGGGCCTAACCCAGCGGCCTTCGCATAAGCCGTTTCTGGATCGATATCCAATTCGCCATTAGGTAGAACTTTAAAACGCACTGCGCTAAGCGAAGATGCAGGAGGGCTGATAATCCCTTTCCCGTCCTGATGGAGCGCGAGTGTCCCCCGGTAACCCAATTCCCTAGCCCGGCTTGAAGAGAAAAGGGCCAAATGATCCTTTGTTTGAAAACGGCCAACCAATTGATTAAAATCATCGCTAATGATAAGGTCATTTTCCGCGTCTTGTCGACGATTGTTGTGTAGGGCCACGGCCTCTTGAGCAACAATCGGGACCCGGGATTGCAACCCTTCCACAAAATGCATTGTTCCATCCGAATGAAGGCTGACATTAACGATTTCGACTCCCGGCCGATGAAGATGCCCTTCCAGCCGGTCAACACCTAAAATGAACGGAACATCGCGATGAACATAAATTTTGGCCAGCCCGAGAATTTCTCGTAACGCCGGATCAATGATGGCACGAGGCACAGGGGTAAACCAAAAAGGCCTCTCAAGGACTAATAAACTGCGATTAATGTCATCGATCGGATAACGAATTTTTATCGGCTCAATGGCCGTGATATCAATATGATGATCAATGAGTTCAATGCGGGCGTGAATATCGGCAACGTTGAAATGATTAAGGTCCAAGTCGAGATTTCCTTTGCCTAACTCTTGCGTTTTCTTATTCGTTAGAGGAATATACTGCCCACTCCTATCAGCGATGACGTAGTCCACTTCTTCCCAAACCTGTAAAGGAAACTCCATTCGATCAAAATCTCGGCGATGAACAATAACTATTTCT
>JAGVNC010000107.1 GCA_020053475.1 Candidatus Omnitrophota bacterium
ATTTTGGAAGCCCAGGCCATGGACGTCCCTGTGGTGGCGACGAGTGTCGGTGGAATCATCGAAATTATTGATCATGAACAGACGGGGTTATTGGTGCCCCCCAAAGATGAAAATGCGTTAGCGGGCGCGATTTTAAGGCTTCTCAAAGATAGGCCACTGGCTCAAAGAATTATTGTCGCCGCGAAAAAGAAATTGTTGGATCATTATACCCTCGACCACATGGCATCACGCACGGTTAAGGTTTATGAAGAAATTCTGAAAATGACAAATATTCTTGTCATTAAATTAAGCTCGTTGGGGGATGTGGTATTAATTACCGCGGCGTTAAAAGCAATTCGTCAAAAATTTCCTGAGGCCAAAATTTATTGTTTGACGGGAAAAGAAGGGAAGCATGTTTTGCAGAATTGCCCTTATCTGGATGGCGTGATTCTGTTTGATGCGAATGACCGACATCGAGGGTGGTTTGGATTAATCAAGTTGACGCGTAAATTACGCAAATATCGCTTTGATAAAGTCATTGATTTACAAAATAATCGTAAAAGCCATCTTCTTTCCTACTTGAGTTTTCCAAAAGAAAGTTATGGTTATCGGAATGCGAAGTGGGGGTCTCTGTTGAGCGAAGGGATCGACGATAGTCAACAGCCGATGGCGGCTGTCCCCCATCAATTTCAAATTTTAAATCAATTAGGGATTTTGATGCCCGAGCACCCTTTGTTGGAACTCTGGCCATCGGATAAAGAAAAGGGCTATGTCCAAGAGTTATTGGCTGCGGAATGGTTGGCGGACAGTAAACAGATTGTCGGGATCAATATTGCCGCTTCTGCCAAATGGCAGACAAAAAATTGGCCGTTGGAGCACATGGCCCGGTTGTGTGACCTTTTGGCCTCTAAAGGGATCAGGGTTTTTATTACAGGGATGGACAAAGACAGGGCATTAGGCCAACAGTTACAGACATTGACCAAATCCAAGCCGGCATTGTTTATCGGGAAAACAAATATATTACAATTGGCAGCTTTGATTAAAACATGCAATGTGTTTATCACGCCCGATTCAGCGCCTTTACATGTTGCCGCTGCCATGCATGTCCCCACGATTGCTTTATTTGGCCCCACATCATCGGTCCGCCATGTGCCTCCGGCGGAAACAATGGTGATTCATGAGAAGAAATTAAAATGCACGCCTTGTTATAGCCCCCGGTGCCGGATTATGACACATGCTTGCATGCAAGACATCCGGCCGGAAGAAATCCTCCGGTCGATCGAGCAGATCATGGGAGGACGGGAGTCGTGAATATCCTTTTTCTAGCAAATCATTTGAATAACGGTGGAGTGACGCGGTATCTCTTGACGCTAAGCCAGGAATTGCGTCGAGCGGGGCACAACGTCCATGTCGTTTCCCGAGGAGGGAGAAAAGAACAGATGTTTACTGATCTGGGGGTTGTGTGCCATACATTAAATATTCGCACAAAATCATTTCTCCATCCCAAGATTTATCGAGCGATTGTTCCCTGCCAGCGCATTGTGCGCGATCATCAGATCGATATCATTCATTCTCAAACACGGATTACCCAAGTCATAGGACAGATTTTATCTCTTGTAACAAAAAAACCTTATCTTTCTACCTGTCACGGATTTTTCAGGGTAAGTTGGTTTCGAAAAATTACAACGCCATGGGGACAAAAGGTCATTGCGATTAGCGAGGCAGTGCAACAGCATCTTGAGAATGATTTTGGCGTTAACGAAAAACGAATTGCGTTGATTGAAAACGGCATCGACCTAACACTTTTTATTCCTGTGGACGAAGAGACGAAGAGACATTTGCGTCGATCGCATCATTTGGAGGAGAGGCCTACCATTGGGATTATTTCCCGATTAGCCTCCATCAAAGGTCAAGATGTATTGATCCGATCGATGGAGAGAGTGTGCAAGAAATGGCCGGATGCTCAATTGCTGATTGTGGGGGAAGGGAAAACTGAACGAGAATTAAAAATGTTAGTGAGTCGCCTGCATTTGGAAAAGAATATTTACTTCTATCCGACCGTTGATAGGGCTTTTGCTGCTCAAATGTTGACGATGTTGGATATTTTTGTCCTGCCGTCGCGCCAAGAAGGATTGGGATTAGCCCTGATGGAGGCTCAAGCGTGCGGCCTTCCTGTTGTTGCTTCCGGAGTGGGAGGGATCCTAAGCCTTATTCAAGATGGGAAAACAGGGATTTTAGTGAAGCCGGAAGATGTTGAAGAATTAAGCCAGGCGATTATTAAACTGATCGAAAATAAATCACTAGCCCGGTCGTTAGGACAAGCCGCCAGTGATCATGCCCACCAGCATTATAGTTGTGAGATCATGGGAAGAAAAACCATGGGCCTTTATGAACAATTCGTTAAGAAATCAGGCGTATGAAAAAAATCCTTGTGGTTAATATGAATTGGATCGGTGACGTTATTTTTTCATCGCCTATTTTCCCGGCCCTTCAGCAGGCGTATCCGCAGGCTTTCATCGCTTGCATGGCCGTTCCCCGTGTCCAGTCGGTTGTTGAATCCATCCCCGGCGTTGACGAAGTGATTATTTTTGACGAACAAGGAAAGCATAAGGGAGTGATGGGGAAGATTAAGCTCGTGATGGAGTTGAGGTCACGGCATTTTGATATTGCCTTTCTCTTACACCGCTCGATCACGAGGGCGCTATTGGTTTTTTTTGCTGGGATTCCACAGCGTGTGGGCTACGTCACTAAAAATCGAGCGGTCCTGTTGACGCATATTGTGAAGCCTCAGGCTAGAACGATCCATCGATCCGATGAATATTTGGGCGTTGTGGAATCGTTCGGGGTTCCCGTGGTTGACCGTTCGACAAGACTTGTTGTCCGTGAAGAAACCAAGAGGGCCGTAGATGTGATTCTGGAAAAAGAAGGAATCGGCGGGCAGGAAAAAATCACTGTTGTCCATGTCGGAGCCAATTGGGAATTGAAGCGCTGGCCTGCAGAGAATTTTACGCGACTCATTAAAACGCTGATGGAGCAAGGCGTTAACGTTGTCATCCCGGGAACGCCGGAGGATATTCCTTTGATTCAACGCGTGATTGCCACGCTAAACAATAAGCCCGTTGTGTTGGCGGGGAAAATCAATCTCAAGCATTTAATGGCCTTGATGCAAAGAGCCCAATTTGTTGTCTCTTCTGATTCGGGGCCCTTGCATTTAGCGCAAGCCGTTGGAGCCAATGTCATCGGCCTTTATGGCCCGACTCGCCCCGAAACAACAGGATTACGGGGATGGGGCCAAGGAATGATCTTACATAAGGAAGTCGGCTGCAATGCCCAGTCTTGTTATTATTTACAATGCCCGGACAATATTTGTATGCAGGCGGTCAGTGTCCCCGAGGTCCTTGATGCCGTTAGACAAATCCAAAGTGCATAAGATTCTTGTTATTTCGTTGAGTAACATCGGCGATGTGATCGCTTCATTCCCCGTGGTTGATATCCTTTATGAAGAATTCCCCGGGGCCAAAATATCCATGGTTGTTGGGCCGAAGGCCAAATCTTTATTCCATCAGAATCCTTATTTAGATACCATTTATTTTTATGACAAACATCAATCTCTACGGGAAAAAATTCGTTGGACGCTGGAATTGCGCCGTCAGAACTTCGATCTCGTCATTGATTTGCGCTTTACAGTGATTCCTTTTTTTCTTAAGGCACGCTACCGTACGTTTGTTCAGTTAAGATCGTATCGGCACTTACATATGGTTGATAAGCATTTAGAACGGTTGAAAACAATTGTTCCCTACAGGAATAAAGCGCGTCATCGTTATGCTTTATTTATTCCTGATGCGGCCAAGGACCATGTCCGCCGTTTACGCGAACAAAATCTCGGAGAAAAGGGGAAGTTTGCCGTCATTGCTCCGGGAGCGGCGGATCACCGCAAACGATGGCACGAAGAGGGCTTTGCCGAAGTCTGTACGCGTCTTGAACAGGATTATCAGTGTCGTCCCGTTTTTGTGGGGAATGAACATGATCATGCGCTTGTGGAACGCATTGCCCGGCTGATGAAAAAAAATGTCATTGATTTGTGCGGGCAAACGCGTTTAATCGAATTAGCCGAACTATTAAAATATAGCGCCTTAGCGATTGTCAATGACAGCTCGGCCATGCATTTGGCAAGCTATCTGGATATCCCGACGGTGGCCCTTTATGGGCCGACGGAACCGATTGGGTCGCATCCCTGGAGCGCGCAAGCCCGTTATATCCGAAAGAATCAACAATGCGTGGCTTGCCAAACGAAACAACTTGATGACGAGCACACGTGCATGCATGCAATTTCCGGCAGCGAAGTGTGGAAACTGATTGAAGACCTTCAAATTTTTAAGAAATGAAAAAATCCAATTATCAAAATATTCTGATCGTTCGAACGGACCGCATCGGCGATGTGGTGTTAACAACGCCCACGATTCATGCGCTCCGTCAGGCGTTGCCTCAAGCACGTCTGTCTATTCTTGTCGCCCCGGCGACGCAAGATTTGGTGAAAGGGAATCCTGACCTCAATCAAATTTTGCTCGATGATCGTCGAGCAATGCATCAGGGATTGGGAGGATTTTTAAAACTAGTCAACGAAATTCGTCGAGAGCGCTTTGATGCGGCGATTATTTTGCATACAAAGAAACGTACGAATTTATTATGTTTCCTCGCAGGGATTCCTCTTCGGATCGGCTATCAAAATGCTAAATGGGGGTTTTTATTAAATCATCCGATTGAAGATACGCGCCACCACGGCACAAAACATGAGGCCGATTATTGCCTGGATGTGTTAAAGGCTTTAGGACTGAATATTAAGCCTCACCCTTTGACATTATTTGTCCCTGTTCAGCCCTCAGCCGAACAATGGGCCCAACAGATTTTTCAACAGCAGGGATTTTCGCCAACGGATAAAATATTTGCTCTGCATCCAGGAGCAAGCGATCCTTCCAAGCAATGGCCGGCCAAAAGATTTGTTGAACTCGTTGAGGCCTTAAGCGGGCGTTACGCAGGCCGGTTTATCCTTGTAGGCGCGGATAATGTCAAGCCCATTGCCCAGACGATTTGTTCCTCAACCAAAGTACCCATCCTTAATCTTGCTGGCCAGACAACGGTCAGCCAAATGGCCAGTTTATTCAAGCGTTGTACGATGCTGATTTCTAACGATTCCGGTCCTGTCCATGTGGCAGCTGGGGTCGGAACACCGGTGGTTTCCATTTTTACCCGCAATCAGCCGGGCATTAATGCCCAACGCTGGAAGCCATTAGGAAGCAAAAGCCGCTTTATTACAGTTCCACTGGATAACACTCTTTCCTTTGCCAAGGCTGGCCCTCATGACCCCAAATATTTGGAACTTATTCAAACACATGAGGTTTTAGAAGAAGTTGACGCTCTTTTTAAACTATGTTAGAATCTTTCGTTTTACCACCTTCTGATTTGATTGGCCCTTAAGAGAATACACAGAAAATGGCGCTATTATCTTATAAAAAGATTATTTCTAGATTTACTAAAATTAATATTCTTGTGATTGGGGATATTATCCTTGACCGCTATATCGAAGGGGAAGTGTCTCGAATTTCTCCCGAAGCCCCGGTTCCCATTGTGTTGGAGAAACGGTCCTATTTTCGGCCGGGAGGGGCGGCCAATGTTGCGCATAATTTAAACTGTTTGAAGGTGAAGGTCACTCAAGTCGGCCGGATTGGGCACGATTTTGAAGGGGGAATCCTCAAAAGGCTGTTGCGTAAGAAAGGGATCGATATTTCCGGGATTTTGATGGATAAAGACATCCCCACCATTACCAAGACCCGGGTGATCGGCCAGCAACAGCAAATTGTTCGCATCGACAAAGAAAAAAAAGCGGATGGGCAAAAATCAATCGAATCGCGTTTGTTGAATTATGTTGAGAAGAATTTAGATCAATTTGATGCCATCATCATCTCCGACTACGGTAAAGGATTGATCACCCCGCAATTGATCAATGGTGTGTGTTCGTTGGCATTGGCCAAGAAAAAAATTATTACTGTCGATCCTAAGGTGGAGCATTTCGGGTTTTATCGTCGGGTCACATCGATTACGCCTAATTTAAAAGAGACCGAGAATGCGATCCGCAATATTAAAATCACCTCGACCGCGCCGAGCACGCTAAATATTCATGTGGATAAATTGGATAATGACCACTTGATTGATCTAGCCGGGCAGGAACTGATGCGGTACTTAGAATTAGAGTCACTGTTGATTACGATGGGTGAACACGGCATGCGGCTTTTTGAAAAAGAGAAAAAACCTGTGTCCATTGCGACCCAAGTTCAGGAAGTTTTTGATGTGACCGGCGCGGGGGACACGGTGATTTCTTTGTTTACGTTAAGTTTAGCCGCCGGGGCGACGAAACGGCAGGCCGCGGAGATTGCGAATGCCGCCGCTGGGATTGTCGTTGGGAAACGCGGAGCGGCCGGTGTTACTTACGATGAATTGATGGCCACGCCCTTATTTAAGCCGGGGGTTTCGAGGAATCAGCGATGAAGGCGATTGGCGTTATCCCGGCGCGATGGGCGTCGACACGATTTGAAGGAAAAGTGTTGGCGGACATTAACGGAAAACCCATGGTCCAATGGGTGTGGGAGAAAGCCAAGCAATGCCGCCGGTTAGAGGATGTTTGGATTGCTTGCGATGACGCGAAGATTGTTACGGCGGTCAAAAAATTTGGAGGCAAGAGTGTTTTAACCGGGGCGCATCATCCTTCAGGCTCTGACCGAATTGCGGAAGCGGTGCGCGATGTAAAGGTCGATATCGTTGTTAACATCCAGGCGGATGAGCCTTTGATTGATCCGGGGGTTATTGATCATTTGGTTGACGCCTTGCAGAAAGACAAGCAGGCGATGATGGCGACGGTGATCAAACAGATTACAAGCCAAGAGGAATATGAGAATCCCAATGTTGTCAAAGTTGTCATCGATCAGAATCAAAACGCCCTTTATTTTTCACGCTCACCGATCCCTTACAGCCGCGAGCGCAAAAAGGTCAATGAATTTATCTGTTACAAACATTTAGGGCTTTACGCCTATCGTAAAAATTTTTTGTTAACGTTTACGCCGTGGGCTAAGTCGATTTTGGAATCGACGGAACAATTAGAGCAATTACGGGTTTTAGAAGCGGGACATCGCATCAAAACCATTTGTACGGACAAAGACACGGTCGGCGTTGACACACCGGAAGATTTACAAAGAGTTAAGAATCTTTTGGGTGTCAAATAGGACAAAGGATATGGGGAAAACAGTATCTATCAAATCAGTGACGTTCGGAGGAAATCGTCCGTTTGTTTTTATCGCCGGGCCTTGCGTTCTTGAGAGCCGGGCAATGGCGTTTCACATTGCCGAGGCGCTTAAGAAAATTACCGGCGAACTAAAGATCCCCTTTGTCTTTAAAGCCAGCTATGACAAAGCGAATAGAACCTCTTTGAAGTCATTTCGTGGATTGGGTGTCACCGAGGGATTAGACATTCTGGCGGACATTAAAAAGAAATTCAATATCCCCATTTTGACCGATGTCCATTCTCCCCGAGAAATTGCGGAGGCGGCCAAGGTGGTGGATATTTTGCAAATTCCGGCCTTTCTTTGCCGTCAAACAGACCTTTTGGTGGCCGCGGGGAAAAGTAAAAAAGTAGTTAACGTCAAAAAAGGACAATTCCTGGCACCTTGGGATATGAGTGAGGTGGTCCGTAAAATCAGCTCGACAGGTAATCACAAAATTCTTTTAACCGAGCGCGGATCAAGTTTCGGGTATAATAATTTGGTGACGGATTTTCGTTCGCTCGCCATCATGCGGCAAACAGGGTATCCTGTTGTCTTCGATGCCTCGCACAGTGTCCAGCAACCCGGGGGGTTAGGCACAGCGTCCGGTGGAAAAAGTGAATTCATTCCTTTGTTGGCCCGTTGCGGGATCGCCGCCGGGTGCGATGCGATTTTTATGGAAGTGCATCCTCATCCGGGCAAGGCCCTTTCGGATGGCCCGAA
>JAGVNC010000057.1 GCA_020053475.1 Candidatus Omnitrophota bacterium
TAGTATCTGGTGAAGAGTATCTAGCAAAATTGCTCTTCACCATTCACTCTTCACTAGATACGTATATCTCTTCCTCGTCGGCTCGTAAATATTGTCCGGATTAAACGGTTTGCGCCGGGGCGATTGCCGGCACGGCGCACTGCAACAGCCTTCCATTTGCTTGGCCCCTTCTTCGCTGCAAATAAATAATTTGTTACAGTCAGGATTGGCGCAATTCAAATACGTGTCACAGGGCACACCCGTAATCGCACAGCGCGCCAACGGTCTTTTTTGCGGCTCTTCGACGGGGACAGCCAGCCGGTCATCGAAGACAAAACATTTTCCTTGATAATGCGCGCCGTTTTCCTTGTGTTTGTAGTTGATTATACCACCGTGCAATTGATAAACTTTGTTAAATCCTTTTTTTTTCATGTACAACGAAAACTTTTCACAGCGGATCCCCCCCGTGCAGTACATTAAAACCTTTTTCTCTTTGGGAATCGCCATTTTCATGAGCCACTGCGGAAAATCATAGAAATTCTCAACGTCCGGCGTGAGAGCTCCTTCAAAACGGCCGATACGCGATTCGTAATTGTTACGCACGTCGAGCAGGACGTGGTCTTCGCCGGATTCCAAGGCCTTGCGCCACTCCTTCGGCTCTAAGTACGCGCCCTTTTCTTTTGTGGGGTCCACATCAACGTCGGCCTTGAGCGTTACAATTTCCGGCCGGGCCTTGACCGTCAACTTCACAAACGGGATTTGGGTGTAAAGTTCCTCTTTAAATTCCGTCCGCTCGAATCCAGCCAGCGACGTCAAATGCCTCTTGTATTCGTCGATCGCGGCAACACTCCCGGCCAATGTCCCGTTGATTCCCTCGTGGGCGATGTAGACGCGGCCCTTAAGCCCTAATCCTCGGCAATACTTTTTATGCGATTGACAGAAATCTTCAGGATGATTAAGGCGGGTGAAATTGTAGTAGAGGATGACGTTGAACATAATTGAAAGTAACAGTCACTTGTCTCTCGTGGCTCGTCTCTCGAAATCCAGTGGTACGAGAGACTAGCGACTAGCGATCCCCTGAAATCGCAAAGCGATTTCGGGGATTAAATCCCGGGAAGGCGAAGCCTTCCACGGGACCAGCGATGAAACAGGTATCGGCTCTTCAATGACGGCTCCGCTCAACACAACATCGCCGTCATAAAACACAACAGACTGTCCCGGGGTGACGGATTTTTGCGGTTCATCAAACAAGACCTCGATCGTCGACTCATCCCGACGGGTCACTTGCGCATCGACTTCCGGCGCGTTGTAACGGATCCGGGTAGAGACGCGCATCGTTTCGCCGACCGCCAAATCCTGGCTGACAGGATTAAACCGGGTTGCGATCAGCCCGCGGGCGTACAAATATTCTTGCGGCCCGACATACACTGTATTTTCAGCCTTATCAATTTTGTAAACATACACCGGATGCCCTAAGGCAATCCCTAACTTGTCGCGCTGGCCGATCGTGTAGCTGGCAATTCCTTTGTGCTCGCCGACAACCTCGCCTTTTTCATTCTTAAACGGACCCGGAATAAAAATGGAATCGCCCAAGCGATTGCGCAAAAACTGCTGATACCCGCCATCAGGGACAAAACAAATGTCCTGGCTCTCGGCCTTGTCAGCGGTATTCAAATGATATTTTTGGGCGAGGTCGCGGACCTCTTGCTTGGTCAAATCGCCTAAGGGAAAAAGAACATCAGAAAGCGTTTCCCGTTTCATGCTGTAAAGAAAATATGATTGGTCTTTGCGGGGATCTTTCGCCTTCTGCATCTCAAAGCGGGCCTTTTCTCTATTATAGTGGATTTTGGCGTAATGGCCCGTTGCTAAATACCCGCCGCCCAACGCCTTGACCTTTTGGTAAAGCGTGCCGAACTTCAAATGCTGGTTACAGCGCACGCAGGGGTTAGGCGTGCGGCCGGACAAATATTCGCTGGTAAAATTGTCAATAATATGGTCATTAATATCTTTGGCAAAGTCGAGGACATAATGCGGAATGTCGAGGATCTGGGCGGCGCGCTTGGCGTCCTGGATGCCGTCCACCCCGCAGCAGGAGGGCTTTTTGCTCTCCGGGTGGCTGATCGAAAAACACATCGTCAGGCCCACCACGTCGTGCCCCTCTTCTTTCATCAGGGCCGCGACGACCGAGGAATCCACCCCTCCGGACATGGCCACGTAGACTTTCTTTTTAGCTGTCGAATTGACGTTAATCATAGGTTACTTTTATACATCATTGACGGGAAATTGGCAAATGATTTCATTGGATTGTCATCGTCAAGGGCGGGCGTCGGAAAAGGGAGTTGGCCCATCCCCCCCCCGAAGCACGAAAAAACAAAAAAAGGGAAAACAAAAAATATCTTGAAATAATATCTTGACATCAATAAATAAAGTTTGTATATTAATCGCGGTTCTAAGAAGGCATAGAAGCCTTGCCTGTTGCCATTGAAGGCATAAATATTTAAAGACATTGAAGTCTGACTCATTCCTCAAAGTCGGGGGAAAAGTCAGATTTTTTTATTTTATGGCCTAGTTCAAAACAAAAGCAAACATAAAAGAGGAGAATATAGAAATGCGACTCATCAGAGAAAACTCAACGAAGCAGAAGGTAAGTTCAGTTGCCGTTTTATTTTTAGGGATGTTGTTTTTGTCATCTAGTCCTGTTTGGGCTGATGAAAAAGATGAAATGATACAAAAACTCATTCAACGAGTCGATCAACTTGAGAAAAAAGTTGAGGATCTTACTTGGGGCCAAGGAAAACCAGCAGGAACGGTCCCTGATGAAATAGTGAAAGAAAAAGTAGAGGCAATCTTAATGGAAAAAGAAGGGCATGGCGGGTTCATGAAGATGCCGAAAATCACAGGGTATATTGATACCACCTACAATTATAATTTTAACAAACCGGCCTCTCAGACCACCAAATTGGGAACTCCTGGCACCTCAACAGCAGGAATCAATCTTTCCAGTTACGTTACCAAGGCCAACGACATCACGTTTAATACAGCCCATCTCGCTTTCAATGGTTCTTTAAAAGACGGAATTGGTTATACCATCGAATTGGATGCCGGTTCCGATGCGAATGTGAATACGCCGACCAGCGGAGCAGGCGCGGCTGATGACTTTGACCTTCAAGAGGCTTATTTGACTTCTCCTCTCTTTGAGACAGGAATCAATATGAAAATCGGTAAATTCGTCACCTTGGAAGGGATTGAAGTCATCGAATCTCCGCTTAATCCGAGCATCAGCCGAGGCCATCTTTTTGGTATGGCCGAACCGTTTACGCATGTAGGATTTTTACTGTCTCGTCCACTTCCCATTGAGGGATTGGAATTAAGGGCAGGGCTCGTGAATGGTTGGGATGTTCTTTCGGATAATAATGACAAAAAGACGGTTTTAGGTGGACTCGGGATTAATTATGGCGACCTCGCTACGGGAGGCTTGTCTATTTATCATGGGCCGGAGCAGACGGGCAACGACAAGAATGATCGTACAAGCGTCGATTTAACCCTTTTTACCAAACCCTTGCCTAAGCTCACCATTGGTCTTCAAGGCAATTGGGGTAAAGAAGAAAGGGTTTCCTCAGGAAACGACGACAGCTGGAAAGGATTTGGAATCCAGCCGATTTATCAGTTTACTGATAAGTTTTCTTTAGCGGGCCGTGCTGAATATATGGAAAATAAACTAGGCAGCCGTTTTGGCAACGGTGGCGGGGAAGCTGCCAATTTCACCATAACCCCTGGTTACAAATTAAATGATAGCGCGACCGTCAGACTCGAATATCGCCATGATGTCGCGAACAACTCCTTCTTTGAGGGGGAGGACGGCGTATTTGATGAGAAGAGCTTAGATCAGGTATTGGCAGAGGTCTTTTATACATTTTAGGCAGGTCAAAATCCAGGGAAAAAGGGAGGAAAAGAACTCCCTTTTTCCCTGCCGTTTTCAATTGAACTTAATATATCCCCTCCTTGAGCGATTGGCAAAGGGAATTTGAGGCGCGGGGGAACCCCTCACGGATGAAACCCCATCTTTCCCTTTGGTTTTTCAGGCGGAGAAATTAACCTCTTAATCGCATCAAAGACTGCTTGAAACTGGTAATCGTATTTCTTTTCCATTGCCTCGATTTTCTCTCTTAAACCTTTGTGAGTTGCCAACATTTCGCGTAATGCTGTAAAAGCCCTCATAATCTGAATATTGACCTGGATAGCACGCTCACTATTAAGGACACTAGAAAGCATTGCCACCCCCTGTTCGGTAAACGCGAAAGAAAGATATTTGGCGTGTTGGCCTCTATTTAAGGTGCCAAAATGGCGCCTTAAAGATTTGTATTCTTCCTGAGTCAAGGTCATTAGACAATCTTCGGGAAAACGGGAAAAATTGCGCTTAACCGCTCTTTTTAACTGCTTGGTTTCCACTCCATAAAGCTCAGCAAGATCAAAATCCAGCATGACCTTTTTTCCACGAATCAACAGGATCTTATTTTCAAAACGTTCATTAGGAATTAAACTGACTGAAGACATAGTTTCCCCCTGGGTTAAATAGTTGTCTTATTCTTAAGGGGAATCGAACTTTTAGGGGGATAAAATTGAACGTGGCTATTTTATGATTTAGGGATTCATTTGTCAATCGGGAATTTGGGGCCTGTCAAGCCAAAATTAAAATGTCCTAGTTCTACCAAAATAAAAATGTCCTAATTTCTTAAGCTTCCTGAGAGCTTAAAAAAATATAAGTTCCTGTAATAACAAAAACGCCGCACAAAAGCTTATATGCACTCATTAAATCCTCTTTTTGTAAGACTGCTCGAAATTCCAGGGATATGTATCTAAATTCCTCACACAATTCCACATCTTCATCCCGCCCTACCCGCGCTTTGTTAAAATCATCTTCCTTAACGCGTAGCCGGTTGCCACCAACAAAATCCCTAAGCACAGTGATCCGACGGCAGAACCAAGAGTTGCCCACACCCGGCTAAAAAACAAGGTGTAGGTATCGATGATAAAAAATGTTAACCCAAAATTGAAGTAAAGCCTGTCTTCCTTAAATGCGCCGTAGAACATCGCTCCCAAGGACACGCCCAAGAAAAGTAAGTTGGCGACCCAAAGTTCAACAGCGGATGGGGCTTTCCAGTAATCGGTTGTAAACCCCCATAACGACATGATCCAAAGAGAAATGTAAACAAACAGCAGCCCTGTCCATTGATATGTCCTTCCAAACAAAAAGAAATAATGCTCTTCCTTTTCCCGAATTTTTTCCACGTGCCATAATCCAATAAACACCAACAGGGCTCCGACTAACAATTGGATCGCGGGGAATTTGACGCCGATCATGTAAGCAGCAAAATAATAGGCGGTAAAAAACCCGACGGCATGGCTGATGAATGCGATCCCAAAAAGAAGGGCAATCTGATCTTTCATCCGATAAGCAATGGACAAAAAGAAGGCGATAGCAAAAAAAGAAAAGTACGGGATGACAATTTCGGGCCTCGAATAATCGCCTCGGGAAAGAGGTTCAATGAGGTGACTAAACAATCCAAAGCCAATAGCAGCGACAATATACCCGATGGTGAACGTTGTCGTCCCTAATCTTAACTCCGGGGATGCCCAAAGGCCAAGGCGATTGATTTCAATGGCCGAACGTTTTTGCAATCGCCGTCCCAGATAATGGCATAATCCCCAAACAAGAAAACATCCTAACCCGGCAAGAAGATAACCATACCGCTCCCCGGCAATCCACTTCGCCAACTTAACAATGGGGGAAAACAGATCGCAGATAAGATTCCAAATCGCCCACAAGATGCTGGCGTCAATCAATTTGATCGTCGCAATCAACCCCACCACCAGCCAAAAAGCACCCAGGACAAATAATACTTTGATAAACTTAAGCATTTGCAGGTGCCGTTGGGCTTTCATATGCTCGGCGATTTTTGCGGATTGCTCGTCGCTGATTAACCCCTCTTTGACCCACCCATTTAATAATTGTCCCAATTTTCCTAATCGCATAAAATCCCTCCTGTCATTCCGGGTAAAAACCGGGTCAACTCCCTTTTTTCATTTAAATATTGGATCCATCATTTCTCTCCCACATACAAAAACCGCGGGACGCTTTTGCCGTCGACGTTGACGTGCTCGCTAAACATCGCAAGCGGGCGGACCCATAAAATTTCTTTGCCCCACGGACTTTCTGTCCCTGGGGCTTCGCCGAATTTAGTTTCGTACAATGCCTTATAAACGACCAGCACTTCCTGTGTTTCACTATGCCGCGCCACGTCGATCACTTCATAATTCTTTCCTTTATAATGCCGGTAGAGGCCTTTTTTGATTGTTGAAGTCATCATTGGATCTTCCCGTCGACCAAATGCACCTGGCGTTTGGCCAAGCGGGCGAAATCGGATTCGTGCGTCACCATGATCACGGTGACGTTGAGCCGCTCATTGGCGTCCCGGATGATGTTCATCACGTTCTCGCCGTTGACGGAATCAAGCGATCCGGTCGGCTCATCCGCGAAAAGATACTGCGGCTCCATGACCAGTGCCCGGGCGATGGCCACGCGTTGCTGCTCGCCGCCGGAAAGCTGGCGGGGCAGCCGGTGCATTTTGTCGCCTAAGTCAAACTGTTTCAACAGGGACCGCGCGTAATGTTCGCGCTCCACTTGCCGGCCGGATTTGCGCGCCGGCATGAGCACGTTCTCCAGCGTGTTCAACTCCGCCAACAGATAATGAAACTGAAAAATAAACCCCATGTTCGCGTTGCGGAACCGATGGATCATTTCCGGTTCCATTTTCCCCACGTTTTGGCCGTCGATCTGGACCTCGCCTTGGGAAACTCTGTCCAATGTGCTGAGCAAATACAACAGCGTGCTTTTGCCTGACCCGGACCGCCCGGTCAGCGCTAAAAATTCGCCGTTGTTGATTTCTAAATTAATATCACTCAAAATCCGCGTGGGCGGTTCGCCGATCATTTTCCCGACATGCCTGGCTGTAATGCCCATGTTATTCCGCTCCGGCCCTGATAATTTCGATCGGGGTCAGCTTCCCGGCGGAACTGGCCGGTAAAATGCTGGCGATCGTCGACGACAATAATCCTAAGATCGCCGATTGGATGTAAATTTTAGGGTCAAATGAAACGATCAAGTGCCCCATCCCTCCGCCCAGCGGCCCTCCGCCGAAAGGAATGGTCTGCAAATAAAGGCAAAAAAAGTAACTGAACGTCAGCCCCAAAATTGTCCCGGCCACGCCCAAGATCAACCCTTGCGAAAAGAAAAGCCGAATAATGTCACCGGTGTCGTAGCCCATCGAACGCAAAATCGCGATGTCTTTGCGTTTGTGCATGACCGTCATGTTGAGCACGTTGTAAATCCCAAACCCGGCGACGATCATGACCGCCCCCACCGACATAAAGCGGACAGCGTCCTGGATTCGGAACACATCAAAAATGCTGGAGTTGACCTGGTCCCAGCTCTCGACGCGCTCGGGGCTGATTTTGGCCCACGCAGCAGCCAATGCTGCCGCCTGAGTGTGGTCATGCAGCCGGACCGCGATTTTGTTGACGTGGTTAGGCGTGCGGTTGACCTTCTGGACGTCGGCGAGAGCGCCATACGCCACGTTGTCGGATAGTTTGTTGCCTGTTTTAAAAATACCGACGATCTTAAAAGGAGTGGGCGGGCCTTCGGCCAGAGAAACCATCACATTCTGCGAGACCCGTAGGCCTAATTTTTTCTGCAGTTCGTTCCCGATGACGATACGGTTCCCTCCGACCGCCAAGTCGGTAAATTGTCCTTCAATGACATAATCCCCCAGGGTTGTCACTTTGACCTGCGCGCGAGGGTCGCATCCGATCAGCGTCGAGGAAGAGATGGCCTTGCCGTTACTGAAGATGACCGAAGCGGTCAGCTGCGGCGAATAGGCCTCGACCCGCGGGTCAGCATCGAGCCTCTTGTACCATTGTTGAGGGTTCTCGACCATGTCGCTATCTTTACGGCCTGATGGGGCAGGGTCCCAAAAAACGTGGGCGAACACATTTTGATAGAACGGGTCGTCAAGGGAATGGTCCGTCAAAAATTCTTCCCGCGCGCCGATGTGGACGTGGGCGTCGTTGTTGATGAGTTGATCGATCAAGTACCCCCGGAAGCCCAGCATAAACCCGGAGATGGAAACGTAGGCGGCCGTCCCTAAAAAGATCCCCAACAACGTCAGGATGGTCTGCCGGCGGCGCTCGAAAAGGTATCGGAAGGCCAGGAAAATCATTTTTTAACTTTTTTGCGGATCAACAGCCGGTCACCTTCGTTCAAATCCCCGGCAACAGCCTCCGCCATATCTCCGTCGATAATTCCTGTTTGAACATTGACTTTTTGTTTGATCCCGTTTCGTTGCACGTAAGCCATCCCATGATCAATAGCCGCCACAGGGACCAAAAGGACGTTTTGGCGCTCCTGGATGCCGATCGCCGTGTCGGCGGTCATGCCCGGCAGGATCTGCGGGGGAAGCTTGGAAATATCGATCCGGACCAGGAAGTTATTGCCGCTGGAATAAACAGAGTCCACCGCCCCCGTAAACGATTCTTCCCGCATGCCGTCAAAACTCAATTTGGCCGGCTGGCCCCGTCGCACGCGAAGGGCGCCGCGTTGTTCCAAAGAAACCACCAGATAACGGTCGAGCAAATCCACCAGTTCCAACACGACGGACTGCGCAAAAATATTTTCGCCGACTTTAAACGGCAAGGACGTCACTGTCCCGTCAAACGGGGCTTTCACGACCACTCCGCCGTCGAGCTCCAACAGCGCGTCCCCCTGCTTGGCCACGTCGCCTTCCTTGACAAAAAGATTATGAATCGTGTTGATAACACCGGCCTTAAACTGAAACGTTTTGTTCGCGGTCACGGTCCCGATCCCGTAAACACTCTCGATGATCGTCCCTCGCTGGATGGGCGCGGAAAGGTCTCCCTCGAGGGATTTCGCGCATCCCCGCCCTTTCACGACGGCAACAACAAACACGGCCGCGGCCAGTACTGCGAATATTTTATTCTTTTTGGTCCATCGGAACAGCGGCATCGTTATTCCTTTGCAAATAATGGAGGATTATCGCCTTCCCCCGTTGGGGTTTGGTTTGAATTAATATAGCGCAAAGGGTAAGCCTTTGGAAAGGAAATTTTTGGGATGGGTTAACGGCTAATCGGGGATTTGGTTGTTTAATTTTCATCAAAATTATAGTATACTACGGGCTATTCCCTGAAATCACTTTGCGATTTCGGGGATTCAATCCCGGGAAGGCGAAGCCTTCCACGGGACGAAAATACAAAACTGGCTACTGCGGGATACAACCAATGAGCACGATTCTTTCGATCCACAATCTGAACAAAGTTTATGCGAGTGGCTTTCAGGCGCTCAAAAATATCAACCTTAAAATCCGCAAAGGCGAGATCTTTGCCCTTCTAGGGCCCAACGGCGCGGGCAAGACAACGCTCATCAACGCCATCTGCGGGATCGTGAACCCTAGCGACGGCAAGATCATCGTTGACGGATTTGACATCATCAATGATTTTCGGGCGACGCGTTCGCTGATCGGGCTCGTCCCCCAGGAGCTTTCCACCGACGCCTTTGAAACCGTCTGGAACACCGTCAACTTCAGCCGCGGGCTGTTCGGGAAAGCGCCCAACCCTGCCTTTATTGAACAAACGCTAAAACAATTATCGTTGTGGGATAAAAAAAACAATACGATCCGCACCCTCTCCGGCGGGATGAAGCGCCGCCTGATGATCGCCAAAGCACTCTCCCATGAGCCGCGGGTCTTATTTTTGGATGAACCGACCGCCGGTGTCGACGTAAATTTACGCAAAGACATGTGGGAGCAGGTGCGCCACCTGAAAAACACAGGCGTGACAATCATCCTGACCACCCACTACCTGGAAGAAGCCGAGGAGATGGCCGACCGCATCGGCATCATTAATAAGGGAGAGATCATTGTCACCGAAAACAAAACCGACCTGATGAAAAAACTCGGCCGCAAACAACTGATCCTGGACTTGAAAGACCCTCTCGGTGAAATCCCTGCTCCGTTAACGAAATGGGCGCTGGCCTTCAATCCTGAAAAAACGCAATTGATCTACACGTATGATTCCACCAAAGACGATAACGGGATTGCACAGCTATTGGCCGATTTATCGTCGGCGGGGATGACATTCAAAGATATTCATACCAACCAAAGCTCTCTGGAAGAAATCTTTATCCAATTGGTGAAACCATGAACATTCACGCGATTACGGCAATTTATCGATTTGAAATGTCCCGCTGGGGGAGGACGATCGGCCAGAGCATTGCCTCACCGGTGATTTCCACATGCCTTTATTTTGTGGTCTTTGGCTCGGCGATCGGATCGCGCATTGCCCAAATTGACGGGATCAGCTACGGATCGTTCATTGTTCCGGGATTAATCATGCTTTCGGTCTTGACCGAGAGCATTTCAAACGCGTCCTTCGGCATTTATTTCCCCCGATTTACCGGCACGATTTATGAAGTCTTGTCCGCGCCCATTGATTATATCGAAATCCTCTTGGGATATGTAGGGGCAGCGGCGAGTAAATCGATCATTTTAGGGGTATTGATCCTGGCAACGGCCGGATTTTTTGTGCCGCTGGAAATCAAACATCCCTTCATCATGTTCTTCTTCCTGGTGTTGACGTCGGTCACATTCAGCCTGTTTGGCTTTATCATCGGGATCTGGGCGGACGGGTTTGAAAAACTGCAGATCATCCCGATGCTGATTATCACACCGCTGGCGTTTTTGGGGGGAAGTTTCTACTCGATCAAAATGCTGCCGGTATTTTGGCAGAATGTGTCGCTTTTGAATCCTGTTGTCTATTTAATCAGCGGCTTTCGCTTTAGCTTTTATGAATCCGCGGATGTCAGCCTGCCGTTAAGCCTGCTCATGATTTTTGTCTTTTTGATGGTCTGCATTGTTCTGGTGAGATGGATATTTAAAACAGGATACCGGTTAAAGAGTTAAAAAAATCAGTGCCGCTCCTGATGGTTTATACTTTCATCCAGGCAACGACCATATACCATAAAATATCATCGCCAATCATCCCCGGAGGAAGATTGTTGACTGTTTCAGGTACCTGGAAGATCGAAGGAACGTTTGTCCCCATATCAAAATAATTGGAGACAATGGTCCCTACAACATCCGTTTGTTTCTGAACCACAATTTGATTTTCAGCGTAAAAGATCCCCATCACATCAATTCCCGCTTCATTCATGTTGATATCACCGGGCGTCATGATGCCCATGATGTTGTTGGGAAAAGAATTATTCCCGCTCGTGACAATGTCCGTATTGATCTGGACATTCCCTTCGACCAAAAGCGTCCCGCTCCCTGCATAGGTAATGGTTTTATTGGACCCCTGTTTGGTGAATGTGACACTATTATTACTGCCGACGTAGACTTTCCCCTGGACAGTTAAAACTCCCCCGCTCATACTGATCGAATTGCCCGCCCCATCACTATAAGAAAATGAGCTCCCGGGGGTAACACTTGTCAATTGGTTCGTCAAATTTAAAGATGTCGATTGAAAATACTGCTGATTTGTTTGTAACGGATTCGATGGTGATGGATCGCTTAAGCTGGGGAATGCCACGCTGTCCCCCAAATCATAGGCATTCGTCGACCCATTGTCGGAAAAGACGGAGGCCGCCCCTTGATTTCCACCCCACCCATCGGTGACATAAACCCCATCCACATTCTCTTTAACGCTGTTGCCAAAAATATCCAATTCCCCGACGGTTGATGAACCGCTTAACCCGACGAGCCCCTTTTTCACACGCAACTCGGCATCAAGTGTTTCCACGGTTTCGCCATTGATCACTGTTGTCGGAAGAGCGGGAACTTTGGCCTTTAAAGAGGCAGCCAACCCGTTATAATTATTCCCCACAAGTTCCGCTGTTCCTCCTAAGTCCACGGCATAATCCCCCGGGTTAAGGCCACTCCCTAAAATATGCACGGACCCACGAATATTCACGTTCCCATTGACCATGGCTCCCGAAGCGCCGGCCCCGGCAAAAATGGCGTTGTCCCAGGGAGAGATATTGATCATTCGGACATACACGTCCAATGTATGACTCACATCATTGATTGTTCCTGTTGAACGCACCCAAACATCTTGACCGTCAACTGAATTTTTAAACGACACCGCGTAGGAGCCATTGTTTAATGTTGTCGTTTGATAAGGGACAGCATAAAAATTAACCGAATCCGGGCCGATCGCCATTCCATTAATATCATTATCAGACCAACTCGGCGTGCCCGTATCATTGATAAAATCCTGGCGCAAATCATACAACGCCCGTTCAATCCCTGCCTCAGCAATTTGAAACGCTACGGAATTAAGCCTCTGACGTTCAGCCACTTTTGCTTCATTGACGATCAATGTCATAAAAACAGCCCCAAGCCCCAAAAGGACCACAATGACAAAATATCCAATAATCAATATGCTCCCTTGTTCGTCATTCCCTTTCCATCTTTTTGAGTAATATTTCATTACCTTTTTCATCATTAATTCCTCAGCTGCACTTCAAAATTCAAGTCAGCGGTCAGCGTTTCCCCTTTGACCGTGTTTTTCTGCGATTGCAAAGCAACTTCCAAAATGTTCGCTGAAGCCGCCTGCCGTCGGAATTGAAGGCTCACAATATTCTGGGCCAGGGTCTTGTCCGTCCCTGCCTCAATACGATGCAGGTCCGTTCCTGACAAAATAAACTGAATCGTATTCTCGCCCCAATGAATATCTCCGTTCTCAACGCCATCAGGGATTTTGAACGTCATCGTCGTATACCAGGCTCCGTCAGCAGGGACATCAACAATTGAACTATCACCGGCTTGCTGCAGCTCATATTCCATCCAACCCATCGCCTTCCTCAACTCCTGGGATACCTCCACCCTCACTTTATTAGCCTGCCAAGAAACCTCTCCGATGGCTGCGGCGGCATACAAAGCTCCGGCCACGAATGAAAAAATCAGCATCGTGACCATTGTTTCCATCAATGAAAAACCTTGACGCGAGATGAGTTTACTATTTTTCTTCATTTGCCCCTACCTTCTTGTTAACATGGTGATCAATGTTGCCGGTGAACTCAGTTCTGTATCTCCATCGAGATCTTCTCCCGTATCTAAATCCCCATCCAAATTCGCATCTTCACCAATGATCCGTCCGTACTTGTTTCTCCAACTGACAACAACCTTTAAGATCAGCAATTCGGGATTACTGTTATCAATATAAATAGCCCCCTTCCCGTTGAGCTCATCTAAAGCAAAAATATTACCTGGTGTTCCTCCCGACGCATAGTCAACAGCAATATCATCATAATTGTGCTCGCGGATGGCTTCGAGCATGTCCTGGGCCTCCCCCACGGCCACTGTCTTATTTCCCGAAATCTCGGCCAGGACAGAGGTGTAAATAAAAAGCTTGATCATCCCTGTGATCACGAGCGCTAACATGGCCACCACAATCAATAGCTCAATCAGTGTAAAGCCTGCCTTTAATTTCTTCATAGATACCCTTATTCAATAAAAAAGCCCATCATCTTGAAAAGAGAGATAGGCTTCTGGTGTTTTCATAGCATTGATTCGGTAACTGGCTATCCTCTCTTGAAGGACCCTTTAGCTTTGCCCCGCTTTTCCTTTTTTAGTGGTAAGCGGGGTCCCACATACCTTAATCGTTGGATATGAGGGACGTCCTTACCTTACGGTAAGTTTGCCTTTCTCGTCAAAAGATGTACTGCATTCTTTGTCTAATATAAGCATAAAACATTTCCCCCCTAGAAACAAATATTTTACGTCATCCTGTCATTTACGAATTAAAAGTGGACACTTTAAAGCGAATTTTTGATTTAAAAGTGGACACCTAAAAGTAGGCCATACTTGGAAGAAAAGGAGAATTCCA
>JAGVNC010000040.1 GCA_020053475.1 Candidatus Omnitrophota bacterium
AAAATAAATGGGTATTTGAAGACTTCAACAATTTTAAATTAGCGCCACAGTGCGCTTGAATATCAGTTGAGTAGAATCAATTGATTTTTAACATAGGAGTTTAAAATGTTGAGATTAATGTTAACCGGAAGTTTTCTGATGGGGTTAATGTTTGCAGGAACTCCTCATGTCATCGCCGATGATCTGATTCGGGTCGATGGCTCAAGTACGGTGTTTCCTATTACGGAAGCTGTCTCTGAGGAATTTGGTAAAAGTGGCGGAGGCAGAGTCATGGTGGGAATCTCGGGAACCGGTGGAGGCTTTAAGCGATTCTGCCGTGGTGAGACTGATATTAGTGACGCTTCCCGTCCGATTAAAGAAAAAGAAATTGCCACATGTAAAGAAAACAGAATTGAATACATCGAAATCCCTGTCGCCTATGACGGACTTTCCGTTGTTATTCATCCATCCAATACATGGGCCGATCATCTTACCGTTGCTGAGCTCAAGAAAATTTGGGCTCCCGAAGCTCAAGGGACAGTGACGAAATGGAGCCAAGTCAGAGCTGGTTTTCCGGACAAGCAAATTCTTTTGTTTGGACCGGGAACAGATTCCGGGACGTTTGATTATTTTACAGAAGTCATTAATGGAAAATCCGGAAGCAGCCGAGGAGATTATACGGCCAGTGAAGACGATAATGTTCTTGTGGAAGGAGTGGCTTCTGATACAGGGGCGCTGGGTTATTTCGGTCTGGCTTATTATGAACAAAATAAAGATAGGGTAAAGATTGTTCCCGTTGATGATGAAAACGCATCAAATGGGGTGGGGGCTGTCGCACCCAGCATACAAACCGTTATGGATGGAACCTATCAGCCATTAGCTCGACCAATTTTTATCTATGTAAATTCAGCCGCAGCAAAGCGAAAAGAAATTCGTGCTTTTATTGAATTCTATCTTAAAAATGCTGCTCCTTTGGTTGAGGAGGTAGGTTATATTCCTCTCAATGCGGCGGATTATGAGAAGCATCTGCAGCGATTTCAAGCGTTTAAATAAACATTATGCCTTTGACCTTATTGGAGAAAAATTCACCAGAAATATCCCTAAAAAAGTTGTCTAATCGTCAATCCCTAAACTCTTTTCAAAAGGTCAAAGAATGGCTGATTGAGAGGCTGTTAATGTTTTGCAGCCTCTTATCGGTTTTTACCACTCTCGCCATTATCATTATTTTGCTTTCGGAATCATGGGGATTTTTCCAGAAAGTCTCTTTATGGGAATTCTTGACAGACACCCAATGGACGCCTCTGTTCACCAATAAGCATTTTGGGATCCTGCCTCTTTTATGCGGGACATTGTTAACCACTTTTATTGCCATCTCCGTAGCTGTTCCTTGTGGGCTCATCAGCGCCATTTTCTTGAGTGAATATGCTTCGCAAAGACTCCGTAATGTTGTAAAACCAATTTTAGAAATTTTAGCGGCAGTCCCCACCGTCGTTTACGGCTACTTTGCCCTCTTATTTGTAACACCCTTGTTAAAACAAATGATCCCAAGCATTTCCGGGTTTAATGCGCTTTCGGCCGGGTTTGTGATGGGCATTATGATTATTCCCCTTGTTTCTTCTTTAAGTGAAGATGCGATGCATGCTGTCCCCCACGGATTACGGGAGGGGGGCTACGCTTTAGGGGCCGAAAAAATTCAAGTAGCGTTAAGAATCGTTTTTCCGGCAGCTCTTTCCGGAATTATTGCGTCGATCATTTTGGCGTTTTCTCGGGCGATCGGAGAAACCATGATTGTGGCGATCGCAGCAGGCCAACAACCGCGGTTGACATTGAACCCCTTGGTCCCTGTGGAAACAATCACCGCTTATATTGTTCAGGTCAGTTTAGGGGATACGCCTCATGGGACCATTGAATATAAAACAATCTTTGCCTGCGGGACGGCCTTATTTTTTATGACATTTTTGCTGAATATGGTAAGTTTTAAACTCAAAAAGCGTTTTCAAGAGGTCTACATCTAAAAATGTCGAGAGCATCTGCTTCCATCAAGGCTTATGACAAACTTTTTCAAGCGGCGGGGTGGTTCACCACCATGGTCGGGCTGTTCGTCTTGCTTGTCCTGTTTATTGATATCTTTATGGATGGGTACAAACGGTTGAGTTTAGATTTTCTTACAAGTTATCCGTCAAGAAAACCAGAACAAGCCGGTATATTTTCCGCATGGGTGGGAACGGTCTGGATCATGATCACGACAGCGATGATCGCCATCCCTTTGGGGATTTGCTCAGGGATTCATTTGGAAGAATATGCCCGCAAAAATAAATTAACAGATTTTATTGAAATCAATATCGCTAATTTAGCCGGAGTGCCATCGGTGATTTACGGAATTTTGGGGCTGGGGTTGTTCGTCCGTTTCATGGATTTAAAGCGCAGTGTCTTGGCTGGGGCGTTGACATTAACTCTTCTCATCCTTCCGGTCATCATTATTACAACACGTGAAGCGTTAAAGGCGGTGCCTTTTTCGATTCGAGAAGCGGCGTATGCTTTAGGGGCTACGCGATGGCAGACCGTCCGGTTTCAAGTGCTTCCGGCGGCCTTGGGGAATATTATGACAGGGATTATTTTAGCTTTATCACGCGCCATTGGAGAAACGGCTCCTTTGATTACATTGGGGGCGTTGACATATATTCCCTTTTTACCTAAAAATCCGATTTCTGTTTCGGATCAGGCGCCTTATGTTCATGTCTCCGCTCAAGGATTTCTTGATCCTTTTACGGTGTTGCCGATTCAAATATTTAATTGGGTGTCCCGTCCTCAAAAAGGATTTTTAATTGATGCCGCCGCCGGCATTATGGTGCTTTTATTGATTACGTTATGCATGAATGGGATAGCGATATATTTAAGACATAAATTTCAACGCAGATGGTAAAATCATAGGGTGGAGGCATGGAAAACCTGATGGAACATGAAATCCAGGAAAAAGAACAAATAAGGCCGGGCAATCCCATTGCAGAGGCGATAAGAGAAAGTGTTTTCTCTCTTCAGAATTTAAGTTCTTATTATGGGACGAAGAAAGTTCTCAACGAGATTAATTTGGATATCTATGGCCATTCGGTGACTTCGTTGATGGGCCCATCAGGATGCGGGAAAAGTACGCTCATTCGCTGCCTGAATCGCATGAATGATCTTATTCCCAGTTTCTCTGCTCAAGGGAAAATCATCTTCAAGAATACGGACATTTATTCCCCAAATGTTGATGTGACCGAATTAAGAAGAGAAGTTGGGATGGTCTTTCAAAAACCTAATCCCTTCCCAAAGAGTATTTTTGAGAATATTGCTTATGGATTAAAGATTAAAGGCATTAGCGATCGCCGCCTTTTGGAAGAAGCGGTGGAAGATAGTTTAAAGAGATCTTTTTTATGGGAAGAAGTGAAGGATCGCCTCAATGATTCGGCTTATTCGCTTTCGGGCGGGCAACAACAGCGGTTGTGTATCGCCCGAGCTCTGGCGGTCAAACCAGAAGTCATTCTCTTTGATGAGCCGTGTTCAGCTTTGGATCCTATTTCTACTGCTAAAATTGAAGAATTGATGTTTAAACTAAAAGAAAAATATACCCTGATTATTGTCACGCATAATATGCAGCAAGCCGCCCGTATTTCTGATACAACTGCCTTTCTGATGATGGGAGAGCTGATTGAATTTGGTATTACTAAAGATATTTTTACCCATCCTAAGCATAAAACGACAGAGGAGTATATTACGGGTAGATTTGGCTAATCCTTTTCATTAATAGGTATTTTAGGAAACATCGGAGGAGAATCAATGGAACGGCATTTAGACGCAGAATTACAAACATTAAATTTGAATTTGATGAAAATGGCCGCCTTAACGGAAGAAGCGATCCGTAAGTCTATGGAATCTCTTAAAAAGAAGGATAAGGCATTGGCCCAAAGCGTCATTGAGGAAGACAAAAGGATCGATGATTTAGAGAACCAAATCGAAGAGGAAACGATCGAGCTTTTAGCTTTATTCCAGCCCATGGCCCGAGATTTACGATTTATCACGACGGGAATGAGAACGAATACGGAGTTGGAGCGGATTGCCGATTTGGCCGTCAATATTAGCCAACGGGCAATCGATTTGGCGGATCAACCTTTATTGAAGCCCTTGGTCGATATTCCTGAATTAGCGGAGAATACTGAGAGGATGGTCAAAGGCGCCATCGATGCGTTTGTGAAGAGAGATGAAGACATCGCCCGTCAGGTCATCCT